>JANOGQ010000422.1:0-3179 GCA_031406105.1 Lysobacterales bacterium
ATCGATTTAGCCATCTTGAGCTACCTCAATCCCGACCAATTCACTGTAGTTCAGGGCAAAATTCCGCTCGAATTGCCCCAAGCTCAGCAGTTCGCTTGCCAGCCGCTTTAATGTCCGTAATCGCAGCTGTAATACTAAGGAAGCTCTGATTAATTCATCCCTGAATTATCAGAGCACGCAAAACAGAAAATGTCATTTTTGTTTTGCTTCCTTTTCTATGATTTACAATCATTGAAAATGGCGGCACATCCTTATGCTGCGGAAACTCTGAATAAATCAGAGTTGCCTCAGTTAGCCGCAGCCAGTTGCGGGGGACGCAATCTACTCCGTGATCAGTGACTGGAGTTGTTTGCGGGCCAGCGCAAAATGCTCCAGCAGATTCGGTATGGGAATCTCGCCGTAACCCTCTTTGAGCTCCTGTTCCGACACGTCCAGAACCATTAGCAGTTGCCCGGCAGAGTGGCGCTGGGCTGCAGGGTCGGTGCTGCCAACCGCGCCGAACCAAACCGGACTGGTCTCGGCGAACAGATAGCTGTCCAGCGCCGGCCATCCACTGTTCTGGCCCAACACGCGCGCTGTGATCCAGCCGCCCACCGGCGCCTCAATCGATCCTGTGTAGCTCTTGCTTCCTGACCTCGAGCTGCCTTCCAATGTCTGGACAGGGGTACCGTTCACGAAAATTTCTACGCTCTCGTACGGCAGTGCCGAGTGGACGTCCAAAGTCCACTCCAAGGTGCCAGCGGCGGACTCAATGGGCTGGCCCGGTTCCATCCCGCCCGCATGGAATTCGAGCAAAGGCCCGTTGGTGACAAAACTTCGGCCAGCCTTGAGAGCCCGCAGGTAACTGTCGGCCGTCAATTCCGTGTCGGGCTTCACGTACACGCGCGTCGCCCCGATGGCCATGGTCCGGTAGTAGTTGTTCATCACGTCGCTGCCGGCCGACGCAGCCAGGGGAATGCCCAGGTTGAGAATATGGTGCCAAAGAGCGCCGGTGCCGATTTCGTCGGTCCACAGGCAAGCCAGCTCGATCAGGTCCACCTCGCCCAGCACCGCGTCGGCTACCAGGCCCAAGGGCACCTCTGCGGCTGTCTCCAACGTAAAGGGGTTGGTGACGGCCACCGGATGCACGTATCCGCCGAGCCCCCCTTGCGCCCGGGCGTGGCGCAGCGCGGTGGCGTTGAGCCTGTCGTCCTCGCCGTAGACCTGGTAGCCGGGCCCCCACACCCACGGCCAGAAGAGGTCACGCGCCCCCATCAACTGCAGGTGGCCCAGGAAATGTGAGCGGACCTCCTGACCGAAACGGATGATCGTGCCCTCAGAATATTCCCTGCCCCACAGCTCCTGCTGCAGGAAACGATTGTGCAGGTTGGCCAGTAGCGGATAGGCCACATCCATGCCCTCCCCGTGCAAATCCGGCAGGATGTCCTGCGGCTCCAGCCTGTAGGTACCACCGTAGTTCAGGTGAAAGTGATTGTCGCCTGAGTACCAGCCGCCAGACGAGGCATCCCAGATTCGCGGCAGGCTTAGCGTCACTTGAGTGGTCGCATTGGCGCGGATGACCGCTTCTTCCACCAGTTCCACAGTCTCGAATCCCTGCACTGCCGAGATGGTCACCTTGCCTGCGGGCGCGATCAGTTCGATTTCGCCACCCGAATAGAAGAAAATCCGCGCATGCTGCCCCTCCGAACGGACGGCGCCGTTCCCGGGAATTACGGGATGTCCTGCCCCGTCCAGTACATTCAGCCGCAGCGGTGCGATCTCTCCGCCGACTTCGGAGCGGATCACCAACCGTCCCATCGGCACACCCCAGTCGAGTTGCTTGATGGTGATGATTTCCACCGGCCCGCCATTCACGCTGATGCGCTTCAACTCGGTACGCTCATCGTCGTTGCTTTCGGTGAAATAGATCCAGCTGCCGTCGTGGCTGAACGCCGGTGCCAGCGGCAAGCCGAGACTCTGGGTGAGCAGCACTGACGTGTTGGGGGTTTCGATCGCCAGCAGCCTCAGTTCCCAGCCGCCGTCGAAGGGCCAGGTGTAGGCGAGGTACTTGCCGTCCGGTGACACGGAGAAATCGGCTTGCGCAGTAATCCGGTCTTCAACCAGGGTGGTGGTCGTGTTCGTGCGTATGTCCAGCAGGTTGATGGAGTCATAGGAACTTTGTTTGTTCAGGTAGACGATTGAACCGTCGTTGTCGAGCAGAACAGGGCGCCGCATGATCGGCCTGGGCAGAACTTCAGTGGAGACGGTCACCTCTTCGCGCTTGAGGGAATCGACCGAAACCCGCCAGAGCCGCAAGGGTCCGTTTTCTGCTGAGGCGTAGTAGACAAAGTTTTCATCCGCCGAAAACACCGGGTCGAGGTTGATCGCTGCAACATCGACCAGCACCCTTTCCTTACCCGTTTCAAGATCGAGTGAGACGATGTCCAGGCTGCTGCCGCTGTCCCGGATGAACACCAGCGCCTTGCCATCCGCTGACCACTCCGGCCGGGAATCCATGTCCCGGGAGCGGGTGATGCGGCGTGCGTTCAATGATTCCAGGTCCAGCAGCCAGAGCCAGCCTCTGGCCGCAAAGGCGAGCTCCCGCCCCCAAGGCGAGGGAGCGGGGTCCGTGGGGCCGGAATTCATAACCGGTAATTCGAATCCCTCCAGGTAAACTTGGTGGTCAAAGCCTTTGGCCAGCGGATACTGATGCGTCCACTGGGCCTGCAGCGAAAATGGCAACGACAGCAAAAGGGCAAGGCAGAGTTTCATTCGCATGGCGATTTCTGGTCCTTATGGCGAGGGCAACTATGCTCTATTCAGAGTTGCCTTAATCAGAGCTTCCTTGGTTTCATAAAGATCCGGGATCAAAGTAACTCAATCCGGGGCTGCCCACTACTATCAATGAGGTTGATCATGACTGAACTCGCGCCCTTGCCAATGACCATCAAACTGCCGGGTGGACTGGCCCTGTTCCTTTACGGCATGGAAAAGATGACCGATGGCTTGAAGGCTGCTGCCGGTAGGCAGATGGACGTGCTGGCCAAGCTGAGGGGTAACGCTTTCCCCGGCGCGAGCACCGGAGCCGCAGTGACGGCGGTGATTGCGCTCAGCATGGGTGCGCTCGGCAGGATCGAACAGGCGGGCGATGCGCGAGGCGTTCGGAACGATCTCCTTCAGAAGCTGCAGCTGCTTGCCGT
>JANOGQ010000273.1:0-1723 GCA_031406105.1 Lysobacterales bacterium
GATCGGGGCGCGGGCGAAGGCGTTGCACGCGAAGTTGAACATGGCGGATCTGCATGCGGACACGCTGTTGTGGGGACGCGATCTGCTGGCGCGCGGGACCCGGGGGCTGATGGCCGGACTGACGTGGGCCAGGCGATGGCAAAGGCGCTGGCAGAGGCTGGTGCTTCCAGCGTTTTTGTAGGCCTTGCGGAAAACTGGCGGCCGTATCCCGGCCAGGAGGCTCTCGCTGCCATACCTGCAGTGGAGTTGATGTCGCTGGATCTGACCGATACCCGATCTGTGGAAGAATTGGCAGGCGAGATTGGCGGCAAGGTCGACATACTGATCAACACGGCTGAATATGTGCGGCCAGGTGGCAGCATGAATCGTCCGGGCATTGTTACGGCCCGCGACGAAATGGAAATCAATTATTTTGGCCTTTTGCGACTGATTCAGGCTTTTGGTCCGGCCATGCGGTCGCGCGGCGCAGACGGTGATATCAGCGCCTGTGCCTGGGTGAACCTCTTGTCGGTTTACGCCCTGTCCAACTGGTCTGAGTTTGGAACCACATCAGCCAGCCAGGCTGCAGCTTATTCCTTGAGCCAGTGCTTGCGCACTGAGCTGGCGGGCAGTGGTGTCAAGGTTATCAATATTCTTTCCGGGCCCATGGAGGATTCATGGCGACAAACG
The DNA here is from genome assembly GCA_031406105.1 of Lysobacterales bacterium. Taxonomy (GTDB): domain Bacteria; phylum Pseudomonadota; class Gammaproteobacteria; order Xanthomonadales; family SZUA-36; genus JAWXBM01. The sequence goes on from JANOGQ010000273.1 coordinate 670, forward strand.
GTTCCGCCACCCAAAGTCACCGCCCAGAAACTCGCGGGCACAGTGGTCGGAGCGCTGCAGCAGGGTATAGAAAATGTGGCGGTCGGGCCGGTTGCGGAGGATATCGTGCGACGATTCCGCGAAGACCCGATGGTGCTCGAGCGCGAACTTTCTCAGATTCAACAGGCTTGATCCGATGAATCCAACACAAGCAACGGTACTTGAAGCATTAGGAACGTCGTTGTTGAATGGCCAGATTGAAACGGTTGACCTCACTCACACACTGGACCCCGATTTCCCGGTCATCGTATTGCCGCCGGAGTATGGCCAGTGCGCCCGCTTTCGGGTTGAAGAAGTGTCGCACTACGATGAGCGAGGACCTGCCTGGTATTGGCGTAACTTCAGTTGCGGCGAACATACGGGCACCCATTTCGATGCTCCGATCCACTGGATTTCGGGCCGGGATCTGCCTGCCGCCAGCGTGGACAGCATTCCTCCGGAAGCCTTTGTCGGGCCGGTTTGTGTGCTGGACTGCTCGAAAGAGGCTACCGATAACGAGGATTTTCTGTTAACTGCAGAATTCATCAAAGCCTGGGAAGCTCGCAACGGCAGAATACCTGAGCACAGCTGGGTGCTGATGCGTACCGACTGGTCGAAACGCAATGGCGCTGGATATCTGAATTTGCGAGAGGATGGAGCGCATACTCCAGGCCCTGACGCTGCGGCCATGAAATTACTGATTGAGGGTCGCAACATTCGCGGTTTCGGTACTGAAACCGTGGGCACTGATGCCGGGCAGGCTGCTCATCTCACCCCGCCGTATCCAGCCCACTATCTGCTCCACGGCGCTGGACGCTATGGATTGCAATGTCTGGCCAAGCTCGATCAGTTACCCGCAACCGGTGCTATCCTGCTCTGCCCACCTTTGAAAAGGGCGAGCTCTTCTTCCGTCAACGTGACCTGGAGCAGTGGATTGTCGACTATCTGGTCAAATTGCCGGGCGCACCAGCGGCCGATACGCTGGATGGTACGGTGATCCTCAAAGCCATGGAAGCCCAACATAGCATTCTGGTCG
>JANOGQ010000319.1:0-3517 GCA_031406105.1 Lysobacterales bacterium
CCTGGGTGTGGATACGCAATTGATTGTCTACCCAGATGAACACCACGGCATCTCTCGGCCCAGTTACAAACAGGATCTCTATCGGCGCTACATAGACTGGTTTGAGAATCGCCTGAGCCCATAATTGATTACATCATTGAGCAAACAGCTCAGGCCCGGAACACGCTTACGGAAGCTCTGAAAAATTCAGAGCTTCCTCTGTAATTGATAGGCAGCTGCCTTCACTCAGGCGCCGGCGTGTACCAAATCGGTGAAGACCAGGCACGCTCCTGAATGACAGCGGGCAAGCCTTCGGGAATGGCCATGCCCAGTGCCACCGCGTCGCGTGTACTCCAGCGCGGCGTAGGAATTTCCAGGACGCGCAGGTAGTAAAACGCGTGTTGCCTTGCGTCAAAATCCGCATCAGACCACACGGCAAATAACTCAGCATCACCAATGCTGTTGCTGTAAGTAGCCGTGCTGGCATCCACCGTATTGCCCACAGCAGCCAATCGGCCAGTTTCCGCATCCATCGTCCGCTCATCACTCCAAACCACGTCATAAATCTGCTCGTGCTGCTGCCCATCAGCATCCACCCAGCCTTTCACCAGCTGCACGCGGTCGAGGTTGCCACTGTTGGGATCTTTCATCGCCCAAACAATAAAGCTGGGTATTGCTCCCGCGGGTGCAGCAGGAAGGTCTCCACCCATGGGAACGCCACGTGCATATCCATTTGCCACCCAATCCGTTTCAGGACCATCAGCGGCACTAAAGTCCCAACCGCCAAATAAACGTACCTGCAGATGCGGGCCGCTGGTGCCGAAAGTCTCACGGCGCAGCATGGCGCCATAGATGGCTTCACGGGTGTTGGCATCAGCCCACACGCCGGCCAGGCCACCCGAACTGAACTCACGAACCTGCTTTTTCTGTGAATCCGGCTGACCATCGATACCCAGCAGACGATGCTGCGGATTTGCTTCGAAAGCAAATTTGCCGGTGTAATTGTCTTCTTCGTTGGATGCAGCCGCATTATGTGTGTCTGTGTCACCCATGAAGCCAAAACGGAAAGGGTTGCCTTTGCCCTGGCTGGAAAGGCTTAAACCGTCCAGCAATGCCTGACGTGCATAGCTGCCGGCGCGATGTGTGGGCCGTTCTGCTGCAGCTGACAAGGTGTAGTCCCACAACTCGAACCCGGCAAACTCATCATTGGGCGACAGATCCGGATGGGTTTCAGAAGTACCCTTGATCTGCGAAATCTCATACAAGGGCTCGTTGTTGCTGCGGCGCTGGGCATAAGCTTCGTCCAGCGGATTTCCATTTTGGTCCTGCAGCGAAAACATCAAGCCATCACTGGCATTGCCATTGTGGGGAATGGCCAGCAAGGTGCTGCCGGCAGCGCGCTGCGTGTCCATCCAGGTCCAGAGATCTTCAGGCACGTCGGAATCAATTGCTGAAAACGCGATGTCCGGTACTACGCCGGAATCGCGAAACAGCACAACCCGGTGCAGGTTGCGAGTGTTGGGATTGGCACTCCATTCAAACGCCGGAAAAGTAGTGAACTCGCCGGGACGGTAGTAATCATCGGCCGTTGCCACGATGGCAGACCAGACACTGCGGCTGATAGCAGGGTCGGAAAACTGTGGATCCAGCGTACCACTGCTCATATCAATCAGGATTTCAGCAAAAGCCTGCATGGCCACATTCTGATCGCTGGAAAGAACTCGGGCTGCAATCGGGTTTTTGCTGATTTCAGTGGTGGGATCCAACATCTGCACAAAGGTGCCCATCATTTCGGCATGATCGGAAACTGCGTAGAAATCCAGCGGTGTTTTTATTTTGAATTCAGCACCAAACCGATCGCCCTTGATCACTTCGCCCTGGGCCCAGCGGTAAGCATCTGCCGGAGTTGTGACGGTGCCATTGGTGAAGGCATCAAAAGAATTGTTGGTGTGCACATGCACCGCGCCGAAAAGCGCAGTGCGTGCGGCGGCTGGCTTCACCCCATCAGATTGTTGTTCAGCCGGGGTAACTGCGGTATCGCTCGATTCGACCGGTTCTGCTGGCTGCGGCGGCGGAGTGGCGGGCTCACTACAGGCGGCCAAGAAGCAAAATGTTGTTGAACAAAGTGCGAAAACCAAACTTCCATAACTGAATACACGCATGACGACTCCTGATCGAGGGGCAAAACAGCAAAAATTGTGCCCACAGCATAGACCAGGAATGAACTTCACACCATGCGAACGGTGCTGCCATCAGAGGGATTCACGGTGTTTTTTAGAGTTTCAAGCCTGAACTAAACCTCAACTTTTAGCCAAATTTGCGCATTTTTTAGAATGGGTGTAGGCTAACCCACAATTTGATCCGGCAAGTGCCGGGGCAGGCATCAAATTGAGCGCCAAGTTGGGCAATATGCAAGATCCTGAAAGCCTGCGCCACGATTATCTCGCCACCCGACAAAGTGCGTCGGGATCCGCGATAAGGGGACGGGTCGGTCCCCTTATCGCCCTAAATCCCCTCTTTTCTTTGCCGTTCAGTCAACATTCTGCCGCGCTTATTTTGCCGTTCCGACTAAAGAACCGGATTTGCCGGCAATTCCGAATGGTTTGGCCGTTTTGCCGCCACACTCTATTAGCACATGGTCTAAAATGACCAGCTGAAAAAAGGGGGCAAAACCCTTCTTGCCTTTGCTTTGCAAAACTAAGGGTTGATTATCAGGTCACATTAACTGGCCAATTACACCGGTTCATTCAACGGGCCCATTCAACAGGCCCATTCAACAGGCAAGATGTACAGGATTACGATGTTAAAAATAGCATTCCAGCCCAGGTTCATCAGTGTTCTGATCCTGGTTCTTTTAGTCCTTGCAGCCTGCAATAAGCAGGAGCCTGAAAAGCAGGCAGCAGCTGATTCAGCTATCACAACTCCGGCTGTCGTCGAAACCGAGCCTGCCGGCATTACCTTGCCCGCCGGAATTACCTTGATTGAGGAATACGTCGGCGAAGGTGAGGAGCTGGCGGTGACCTACAGCAAATACCTGCTGGACAACGGCCTGACTGTCATCCTGCATCAAGATCATTCCGACCCACTCGCCCACGTGGACGTTGCCTACCATGTAGGCTCGAGTCGCGAAGAGCCTGGCCGCTCCGGGTTTGCGCACTTTTTTGAACACATGATGTTTGAAGGTTCCGCCAACGTGGCTGAAGGTGCCCATGGCAAGATCATTTCCAACGCCGGTGGCACGCTCAATGGCACCACCAATTCGGACCGCACCAATTACTACCAGACCATTCCACTCAACCAGCTGGAAATCGCACTATGGCTGGAAGCTGATCGAATGGGTTTTCTGCTCGAAGCGATGGACCAGGAAAAATTTGAAGTGCAAAGGGAAACCGTAAAAAACGAACGTGGTCAGCGCGTGGATAACGTGCCTTACGGCCGTGTCAGCGAAACCATGATGAAGAATCTTTATCCGCCGGAGCACCCCTACTCCTGGCCGGTGATTGGCTGGACCGAAGACCTGAATGCCGCGAGTCTCGAA
>JANOGQ010000323.1:0-3251 GCA_031406105.1 Lysobacterales bacterium
GTCTGCAATCAGCGGTGTCGGCCCTGCCCCTGATGGTGCAGATTTTCCTGATTATGCTGGTGACAGACCTTACCCAGTACTGGGTGCATCGCGCTTTTCATCAGGTGCCATTTTTGTGGCGCTTTCACCGCATCCATCACAGCGTAAAGGCCATGGACTGGCTGGCGGGATCACGCCTGCATATCGTCGATGTTCTGGTAACCCGATCCCTGAGCCTGATTCCCATGGTGCTGCTGGGCTTCTCCAACCAGGCCATCAACTGGTATTTGCCCATTCTTGCCCTGCAGTCAGTCTTCATTCACAGCAACCTGAGGTTTGAGCTGGCAGGCCTGCAGAAAATCATCACCACCCCGAAATACCACCACTGGCATCACACCAGCGACGCAGGCTGTACCGACAAGAACTTCAGTGTCTCCCTGCCATTATTCGACCTGCTGTTTGGCACCTGGTACAGCCCCAGAGGGCAATGGCCGCGGGAGTATGGGGTGAAAGGGCCACAGATTGGCGAGAGCTATTGGGCACATTTGCTGGCGCCGTTCCGGCCAGCGGATGATAATCTGGCAGCCGGAAACAAGGAGCTCTCATGAAAACCATCCACGCGATCGTCGCTATGTTGCTGTCTGCCAGTGTGTCAGCCCAGCAGTCGCCAGTCATGGCGGCTGATTCTGCCCTTGCCGAAACACCAGCGATTGCAGCCGTGCTGACCGACCGGTTCCAGCGCGACAGTTACCGGCTGGACCCGGTGATCTGCCCGTTCAGGGGCGATATCAGCTACAAGCCGGGAGAAATCGATTGTTTCCTGCTGGAAGTTCCGGAAAACCGCGAGAAAGCCGACTCGCGCATGATTGAACTGCATGTCGTGCGGCTGAATTCACGCTGGGGCAAGGATGAAGACGAAAAGCCTGAACCCGAAGACGGCGAAATCGACTACGGGCTGGCCCCGGGCAAGCGCGATGACCCGGTGATTTACCTCACCGGCGGCCCCGGCGCGCGGGTGGGTTATTACGTGGGCCGGTTCAAAGACCATACCATTCTCGATCACCGCGACCTGTACATACTCGAACAGCGCGGTATTGGCTGGTCGGGTGATTTCTGTCCTTTCTACTTCACTCGCAAACCTGCCGACGGAGATGTTGAAACACTCGAAGAATACTTCGCACTCAGCGAAGGCGATCTGCGCGATTGCATAGAGGCTGCCAAGGCTGCTGGCGTGGATGTGACAGGCTATAACACCATTGAAAATGCGCGTGATGTAAAGGCCTTGCGCCGCGCCCTGGGCCTGGAGCAATGGAATGTCTGGGGAATTTCCTATGGCTCCATCCTTGGCCAGGCTTATGTGAAAGAAGATCCGGAAGGCATCCTGGCGCTGGCTATAGACGCCATCATGCCACTGGAAATTCGCGGCTCTGCTGAATACTGGCGGGTGGTGAAATGGTATGAGCGCGACCTCCTGAAGCTGCAGGAAATTTGTGATGCGCAGCCCGGTTGCAAGGAGCGTTACCCCGATATCACCGGTCGATTGCGCCGCGCGGTGAGCAGCATGGTAGGCAAGCCTATTGTGGTAGAAACCCCCGACACTGAAGTGTTCCCTTCCGGTAAAGCGCGTTTTTTCCCGGATGTGGCGGCCTTTTTGCCTTTTTCTGCATTCTATGAACAGGATAATTACCCGGGCTTGCCAGGAATCATCTACGCCTGGGCAGACGCCATTGAGTCACGGGATCAGGTGCTTTTCCAGGCACTGGCAGTGGCCCTGGGCATGGGCGACGATGACTCCAGCCACGGTATGCGCTCCGCCATTCTGTGCCTCGACGGCGATGCGGAGCAGCAGGCTGCCGCGTTGCGGCGAGACCTGGAGGAATTCCCCGTTTTCGCTGCGGCTGTAAGCAGTGATCAGGCGCTGCAGCGTTCGGTTGCGATCTGTGAAGAGCTGGGCATGCCCGCTCGGCCGGCCAGCGAATACAAGGCGGTGGTCACCGATATCCCCAGCCTGATCATTGAAGGTGACATGGATCCGATTACGCCACCACCCAATGCCCACGCCATCCTGCCGGGGTTCAGCCGCGGCACCTACGTCGAATTCCCGTACACCGGCCACGGCCCCTCACGTTCGGTGAAATGTGCCGGGCACATGCTCAATGCTTTTTATGACGATCCGCTGGCAGAACCCGATTTGCGCTGCGTCGACGAGGTCAAGGTTCCAGACATCCATGTACCGATTTATGTCAGCCGGATCGCGCCGAAGTTGCTCAGCCTTTACGGTGACGACAAGAAAAAACTCATACTGCCAGGTGCCTGGTTGGGTCTTTCCCTGTTGATCAGCTTGATCGCTTTCGTCGTCCTGACCCTGGCACCCATTGGCAGGATGATGGAGAAGCGGCTGGTATTCGGCAGCCGGGCTGCACGCTTCTGGGGCTGGCTGGCGGCAACCGCCTCCCTGGCAGCGGCGTCTGTGATGGGTATTGCCATGGCCCAAACTGCTGATGCGTCAGAAGTGATGATGGTGTTCGGTTTCGTGCCGATCGCACATTACGGCGCCTGGCTGGGAGCCCTCGCTGGCTTGCTGGGCCTGCTCACTCTCCTGGTCACGGTGCGCAGCGGCCGCATCAGTGGCATGAGTTTTTCTGCCTGGCTGGGTTTGATATTGACCGGCCTGGCCGCGCTCGGGCTGAGCAGCTTTATGTGGTTCTGGCATTTACGGCCTTCGCTGGACATCCTGGCGATGTTCTGACGGGGCAGCGAATTGAGCAACGCAGCAAAGACCTTTCGGCAAGTTATCCTGTTTACCGGGCAGGATGGTCGTGCCCGGTTTCGTGAAGAAGTGATTCGACTTGATAAAGGCACCCCGCAAACGCGATTGTCTGAGCTGACGCCGGTTCATGGACTGCAACTGCGTCAGAGCCCACCAGGGTTCCGCAGCGACGTGCATGTCACTACCCGACCGCAATGGGTATTCATCCTCGCGGGCATGATGGAGATTGGTCTGCTGGATGGCAGCAGCCGCATATTCAAGGCGGGCGAGCATTTTTATTCGGCCGACACGCTGCCTGAGGGCGCCAGCTTTGACCCCAGTATTCATGGCCACTGGAGCCGTCAGGTGGGTGAGGAGCCGCTGGTCACGGTGTTTGTCAAAGGCTGAGCTCAAGACTTTCGTCATTATTCCGGGCCACGCTTTGCGTGGGCCTGACCCGAACTTGATTCGAGGACCCGGAATCCATGATTGAAGACATGGATGGCCCAGGCCAGCTTCTCGA
>JANOGQ010000332.1:0-7942 GCA_031406105.1 Lysobacterales bacterium
GCCTGATATGAAGCATCGGGTCGATCAGTTCACCCCGAGCCAGGTAAAGCGGTGCCTTGATATAGATACAAAAGTCGTTGAACGGATCTGTGAGGATCTTGGTGGCCCACACCAGTCCAGTCTGCAGGTTGTACAACCAGAACAAATGTACTGTGCGGAATAGCAGGGCCCCGACGGCCAGCCAAAGCCAGAGTATGGTCAGGCTCTGCAAAAATTCCGCCCCGTTGGAGTGCGGTTCGAGCAGCCCGAAAGCGGCAGGCCGAAAGTGCAGCAGCAGTGGCGAGACCGCCCAGATCGAAAGCAGTACCCGCTTGCGATTGAGGTTGTAGCCAATCTTGATCTTTTCCTTGTATTCATGGCTGGCCCGGTTAACCTCATCGTAGTCTTTAGGCTCGAAGAAGAAATGGCCGATCTGCCTCGACCACATGGCGACCAGCCAGCCAAGCAGGGCAGCGACGCCGGGGTCAACTGCTAGCAGGACGTAAGTTGTCATGAAGCAAATTGAGCTTAGTAAATGCAGCGACTGGTTGATCCGGCTGTGGTGGTAGAAGCGATGGTCGTCCCAACGCTGCTTGCTTAATTCCTGCAGGAAGGAAAGTTTCGGCTCGGCTGAACGCAGCCCCGCATCTACACTCATCGACCACAACTCCCATCCTGCAGATTCTACTCATGCTATGCAGGAATAGTTACTGGTTGAAGAAAGTTTGGTTGCGAAATGGTGACACACGGTCAGCCGCGAACCCGGTTTCGCCGCATCAGAGCCTGCCCCATGCGGATCACCTGCCCTGAGACCAACCCTTCGCAGAACTCCCAGGCTGGCGTGCTGAACAGAAGCAAAGTGGAGCCATGCTCGAAAAATCCCATCTCCTCGCCGCGGGCATAGCTGCGGTTCAGTTCGATCCGGTTGGGGCCGGCGTAGTGCAAGTCCAGTGGGTGTTCGAGTCCTGACAGTCGAATGCTGGCGACCAGCACCGCTGCAACAGCAACCACGGTCAGTTCATCCTCACTACTAGTGGCGTCGGCGGGTGTCATGGGTATCACCACGCGCTCGTTCCTGCAGTACAGTCGTTCGACAACCTGAAGGGCGATCGGGTTTACGTTCCAGACATCACCGGAAATGTAGTGCAGTGCTCTTACGTGTGCCGCGCAAGGGGCGTGGAAGCGATGGTACATACTCGATTTCAGGCGCAAAGTGACGTAGCGGCCATTCCGATGACGCTCCGCTCGACCTGAACCCACCATCAGTTCGTCCAGTGTGTAGGGAAAGCCTTTGGCCTGCAGTACTTCCAGCCCGGCAATGTCACCGAATTCGCCAACCACAGCGTCGCAGGGGCTGATCAGCACATCCATGTCGGTATCCAGAGGTCGGGCGCCCTCCCGAAGTTCGCGGGTGAAGCACTCGTGCAGGTTGCGAAAGCGCTGCTGTTTTGCCTCATACAGCCGCAAGTCGTCTACGAACAGCTGCCAGATTGCGATCGAAAGCCGCGTCATAAAAGGGCTCTCGATTCGGCTGAACCAGCCCATCAGTGAGGTCAGGGCGTGTCGTGGGATGCGATTGGTGATCAGGAAATTGACTCGCGCTGGCCAGCTCAGATCAGCCAGCGGCCTCAATGGGCCACTCACAGGAGACACGCCACGAGTAGCAACTCGCGCATCGCGGCGCCCTCTTTGCTGCAAAAGTGAAGCATCCTCTTTACAATTTACAGCTTGATGGCAGTTTGATTTCTGAATTGTTACACCGGGATTGGCCGCCACTCAGCACCCGTCGCTAACTCCCCCACGCGGGAAAATGCCGGGTTCTTCAAGGCTGATTGCGGAAAAAACCTGGCAATTGAACGAAACCCATCAATGTACTTGAATCGGTCACAATAAAAGTGTGCAGATTCTATATAGATTTAGTTCGCTTTGCTTCTAAAAGCTGAAAACTCTCTATGAGAGGGACGATAGGACTACAACTATCAACCATCAAACGGAGTAAAGTATGTACAGAATATATACAAATGTGAAATCCCTGAGTCTGGCGGCAGCCGGATCGCTGGCTCTGACGCTCTCAGCCCCAGTGCTGGCTGGCCAGGGCAAACCCGGCAACAACGAGATCCAGCCTGGTGGCAATATCGTGGAGGTTGCCATCACCGCTAACGGCCTGCTGGGCGTGTTCGACACGGTACTGGCTGCGGCTCAGTGTGATTATTTCTATGGAGCTGTAGTGGCGTTGCTGACCGGTGAAGATAAAGTCACCCTGTTCGCTCCGACCGATGATGCCTTCGGTGCGTTGGGCCTGAACGAAAACAACGTATGCGAGACCTTCGACGGTAGTGAAGATGCGCTGGGTGGCCCGGATCTGTTGCTGACTCTCCTGGCCTATCACGTTACTGAAGGACGCCGCTTCTCCAACAGTCTGTTCAACGCTAACAACAGCAAACCGGTGGAGATGCCGGCTGGCGGTTATATCTGGACCACGCCTGACCTGCTGATCAGCGATAACGACGGGCAGGAAGTGGGCCTGGTGGTTCCGTACATCAACATCAATGCTACCAATGGCGTAATCCACGTAATTGATACGGTGTTATTGCCCATCACGCTCTGAGAATTGAGTAGAAAGAAATACGCCCCGGGCATCTGCTGGCCGGGGCTTTCTTTTATTCTGGGGCCACCTCAGCGTTAAATCTGTTTGGTAATTGCTGATAAAGGGGAGACTGCCGCAGCAATTCTCCTGCGACATCACGGAGGGCATCTACAGCTTCTTCCGGTAGTGAGAAACTGGTAGGCAGGTTCATGAAGTATTCGCGCTGTTCAGGATCCCGAATGGTGTCAAAACTCACGTCCAGAACGTTCAACTCTATTTTGGGGTATTGCGCCTCTGCCTCCTCTTTGGTCGCACCTGCAAGGCGAGCCTCGGCAACTCTCAGATCGCGGCGCAGCGACGACACCGCAGCCCGGTCTTTCATCAGCTCTGCACCGCTGCTCCAACAGTCTGCTCAAGGCCAACAATAGTAAACCGGTGGAAATGTTGGCTGGTGGCTGGCAGCAAAACCTGGCCGCAAAGACGAAACTACTCGACCACGGTTGCCTTGAAATCGGTCAGTAGGTGCTGGTAGATGGGTGATTGCCGCAACAACTCACCGGCCACATCGCGCAAGGCGTCCACGGCTTCTTCTGGCAAGGAGAAACTGGCGGGAAGGTTTATGAAGTACTTGCGTCGTTCAGGGTCACGAATACTGTCAAAACTCACATCCAGCACATGCACTTCAATCTTGGGGAACTGCGCCTCGGCCTCTGCCAGAGTCGCGCCCTCCAGCAGAGCTTTGGCAACGTTCAGCTCGCGGCGCAATGACACTACCGCGGCCCGGTCTTTCATCAGCTCCACCGTTTCAAACAAATACCGCTCGATGGGCACACCGGTTGATTGCATCAACTGGCTGAAGGTGCCGGGGGGAGACTCGTGTTTTTCCATTCGGCAGTAAGCCCCGACTTTGCGTTTACGACAATGACGACGACGCGGCGTAGTTGATCAGCTCCATGTTCCTTGCGGAATTCATCGCTCACCCCGAATTGTTCAAACAATTCCAGCACCCCACGCACGCCAATGTTGTCTGAAACACCACCGTCGACCAGGTGGATGAAAGGGCGGTTGGTGCTGTCCTGGAACTCCTGCATTTCCTTGTGGCGCTGAATGGCCCGGCCAGCGGGCCGCAAATGTTCTTCTATGCTGAGAAGATCTTCGGCCCACACTGGCACCTGTAAGCCACAGGTGCCGCCGTAGTTGGTGAGCGTGACCGGCGACAGCACCGCGGGCACAGCGGACGAGGTGGCTGCCGCGCGCGACAAATGCATCGGACCGAGATCGGAACACAACAAGTCGAAGTCACCCTGGTAGAAAGCAAGGCGCGAACCGGTGGATATATCCGTTCCGGTTGCTATGGCCATAGGGCCCGATTTTTTCATCAGGTCGGCAAAGGTCGCATTTTCAAACAGGATCTCATCGTAATACTCGGCAGCCAACTCTGAACGGCCATAGGTTTCGCTCATCAACTTGCCCCAATTGGCTGGGCTGATGGAGCGGCGCAACAGTTCGCCTTGCACATCCCGCTTCAGGAATCGTTGCTCGTACTCGCTGATCAGTTTCCCCCCATGCAGCGCATAGGACAAAGCCGTGAAACTGCCACCTGATACACCGGTAATGACGTCCACTTCATCGATCAGCCGACGCTGCTGGCCATCCACCTCGATCATGACTTTATTGAGCTCGTTCAGCACACCGCAAGAAAAGGCTGCCGCCCGTGTACCGCCGCCGGAAAAGGACAGAACGAACAAGGTAGATTTGTCATTATTTTCCCGCTTGGTTAATAAGACTTTTCCGCGATAGCCGCTGTCAGGGTCTATCTCAGTAATGCGCTCATTGATTGGGCGTGTCGCCGAACACCCGGCAACAGACATGACTGCCAGAAGTGTGGCAATCAGACGGTGAATGAACATGGAATTTATTACTCCGGTTGCTGGGCTGCGCGATCGTTGAGTTCTACATCGAAAAGCAACCCAATGCCCTCACCGTAATCTGGTCGCAGTGCTCAGCTTACTCAAATTATTCAAAACCATCGCTGAAGAGCAGCTCAAGGGGCTGGATCATAACGATTTCGGCAATATGAGTGCGCCAAATGGCACGCACGTTACCTGAGAATGGAAGCGCAGCCCAATCGGCAGCGTATTGCCCGATGGCATAAAATTTGTGGTGGTCGCCTGGGTCGATCGTCACCGCTCCGGGGTGCCCCCAACGCTGAGTGCATGAATTCAGACCGGCTCGGGTACCGCAGTGGTAATCGCTGATGGGGCTGACCCGCAACAGCATTTCACTGCCATCCTGCACCAGGAAATTACCGCTCACGTCATAGGCTCGCGCCAGAAAACTGATATTGCCGTCATCCAGTCCGTCGCCGTTGCCATCGCCCTGCGCAAAACCAGATCGATTGTAAGCGATGACTGCCTCACCAAACTCGTTGACAGCAATGGTGGGGTGGTAGTAATCGTAGCCGGCCTGCTCAATTTTTGCCGAAGACAATAGTGCACCGGTGCTGGCATCCACGACCGTCCAGCGAACGGCAGCATAGTCACCCAGTGCAGATTTCACCGTGTCAACCGCGAACACCTTGCCGTTCGATTGCGCCACATTGGCTTCGATTCGTCCGGCAAGGGTCGGCACGGTGCGGGTACCATCCGGCTGTCGCCCATTCCCCGCGTCAATGTGAGTAGAGCCCGCAATGAGTATCGAGGCGCTTTGCGTGGCACCTGCTGCATTGACGCCGCTGATCTTGTAAAAAAGCTGTTGATTGAGGTCGAAACTTGCAGCGATAACAAATGCCGTGTTCGATGGGTTACCCTGCCAGTTAAGTGCGGGCTGGATGACAAAACCGTTGTCGGGCCCAGCGACAGGCGAGACGATCGCGGTCATGTTCGCTAGAGTCGGCGCGCCATTGAACAGGTCCGCTTTGGGTATGATCAGCAGCGTGGTGCCGGTGAGACCGGTACCGGTGTCGAAATTGTTGGTGGTGATGTACACGCCTTTTTCGTCCAGGGACAGCGTGGGGTCATCGGCAACGGCAGTGCTGGAAGCCAGCACGGTGATCTGCAGCGCTTTCCAAGTTCCCAGAGCGTCTGCGGTGTCCGAAATCGCCAGGTTGACCTTGTTGAGAGTCGGGCCCATGACACTGATTATCCAGCGATTGGTATAGTGGTCGAACAGCACCCGATGATTGCCATTAGCCCCGCCGGTCAAACCCCGGGTGTCCCAGAACGCTGGCATGCTTACCCGCAACAGCACGTTGGCGGTCGCCCTGTCGTAAACAGTGATGCTGCCGGTGGTTGTTTCCAGGAACTGCGTGGTGCCGATCGCACCCATGGGGTGCGGTACGATATAACACTGGCCCAATGCGCAATTGTCCAGCAGCGAGGTGCCCTCGAAGGTTCGCACAACCGTTGCGGTGCTGGCAGTTGGCTGAGCATAAGCCGGAGATGCGAGTATCAGTAACGAGATTGCGAAGAGAGCCGAGCAGGCCGAGCTGCGAAACGGGAAAATTTTCAAGCGATCACCTTCATGTGCCGGGCTCTATTCAAGGAATTGGAGTGCAGAGCGACGGTTCGTCGACGCACTCGAACCTGCTTTCGATATTGCAACTGGAATTGCAGCCGTCTCCGTTCGCTGTGTTCTGGTCATCGCAATCCTCCGCTGCGAGTATCAGTCCGTCGCCGCAGCCGACAAAAATTTCGAAACCGTCTTCTAAGACTGGTGCTATGGGAACGCCGGCAGGCGTTTCCGGATCACTTGCATAGCCTTGGGAGGCGAGGAGCAGACAGAACGCTACCAGATAAATCAGCAAAAACTGCAATCGAACCCTCATCCGACATAGTCCTTTTTCAGGTAGCGGGGCCAATGGGGAAACCGGCGGCAGGGAAATCATACGCCCGGCCAAAAATTGATGCATGAAAATTCACTATCTCTTGTGTGAACTTCACTGAAAAGCGGGTTGAACACGCGCTGTGAGATACTCCGGTGCAAACTCAGGTGAAGTGGCTGGCTATCTGACTGCCCGGACCAGCGCCTGCGTGGTGGCCGTGCTTTTGAGAGGTATTTATGGACAAACAGGATGTCATCATCATTGGTTCGGGCACTGCCGGCCTTTCGGCCCTGCGCGAAGTGCAGAAGCAGACCGATAAGTTCGTCCTGATCAATTCGGGTGATTGGGGCACTACCTGCGCAGCGCGCGGATGCATGCCCTCCAAGGCGCTAATCGAAGCTGTCAATGCTTATCATGGTCGGCATGATTTTGCCGCTTTTGGCTTTACCGGTGCGGAAAATGTGAAGGCCGACATCCCGGCCGTGCTGGCCCGGGTGCGGCGCTTGCGTGACGATTTCGTCAAGGGCCCCGAGGCCGTGCCCGGCAAATTGGGGGAGCATGCCATTTCCGGCCATGCGCGCTTGCTGGGGCCCCAGCTGGTGCAGGTGGGCGAGCGCAAGATTGCCGCGAACAGCATCATCCTTGCGCCAGGCAGCTGGCCCGTGGTGCCAAAAGACTGGAAAGTGTTCGGCGATGGGATTCTGACTACCGACTCGCTGTTTGAGCTGGATGACCTGCCGCGACGCATTGCTGTGGTTGGGCTGGGTGCACTGGGTATCGAGATGGCGCAGGCTTTATCGCGATTGGGTGTAGCCGTTGCGGGCTTCGATGCAGTAGAGACCCTCGCTGGCCTGAGCGACCCGAAAATCATTTCCTTCCTGCACCAGAAACTCCAGGAGGAATTTCCGCTGTATCTCGGATCAGCAGCCGAACTTTCCCAATCGAAGGGAGCCATCAAGGTGACCAATGCCGCGGGCAGTTTCACCGCCGATGCCGTACTGGCTGCCATAGGCCGGCGGCCGAACATCGACGACATCGGTCTCGAAACCCTTGGGGTTGAGCTGGACGCGCGGGGCCTGCCGGCTGTGAACCCCACGACTTTGCAGGTAGGCGATCTTCCGGTCTGGCTGGCAGGCGATGCTAACGGCTCCTTGGCCTTGCAGCACGAAGCTGCCGACGAAGGCTATATCGCCGGGCGCAACGCTACGGCGGATACGTCCAAGTCCTACTGCCGCCGGACCGAGCTTGCCATTGTGTTTTCTTCTCCCAACGTGGCGAGGGTTGGCCATCGAATGGCAGACCTTGATCCCGATCAAACGGCAACAGGGAGTGTCGACTTCAGCAGGCAGGGGCGGGCCCGGACTGCGGAAACAGCAGCTGGCCTGATCCAGGTTTATGCGGACATTACATCGGGTCGGCTTAAGGGAGCGGAAATGTGCGCTCCTGCTGGCGAACACTTTGCGCACCTTCTTGCGCTGGCCATACAGAGGAAACTTACCGTACGTGACATGCTGGCAATGCCTTTTTACCACCCGGTGCTCGAAGAAGGCCTG
>JANOGQ010000341.1:0-2816 GCA_031406105.1 Lysobacterales bacterium
CGACTATCTGCTGCATGTCGACCAGGCCAGTTCGCCCTGCGTCCGCCAGTGGAGGATCACATGCGATTACGTGCTTGATACCCATAATCGACAACAGGCTTCGTAACCGACTGCCTACATTACCAGCGCCCACAATGCCTGCACTCATGCTGCAAAGTTCCCGCTTTGATTTTTTGGCAGCCAGCAGGATCATAGCGAGAGTGTACTGGGCTGCGGCATCTGCATTGCATCCTGGCGCATGGCAACAGCGAATTCCGGCTTGCTGCAAGTAGCCGGCATCCACGTGATCAACACCTATTGTGGCAGAGCCCACAAACTGTACAGAACTACCCCCTAGCAGCTGCTCATCGATGTGGCTGACGGAGCGGATCAACAGGACATCGGCATGTCGGACATCTTCGCAGCTTATTTCCCGGCCGCTGCAACGCAGAATGCTGCCAAACTTGCCGAAGGTCTCATCCAGCCCCGGAATGTTTTCATCCGCCACTATGCGCATAGCTAAGGTTTCCATAGATTATTAGGGTGGCTGGCTCCACTATTAACCAATTCAATGTAAAGCCGGGAGTATTAATTGGCTATAATATTTTTCGCTTGGTGGTCCACTCATTGCACTGTTCAGTTGCCATTATCAAGCACCCCGATATTAGCGCAAGGAGTACTACATGAAATCTCCCGTTCGAGTGGCCATTACCGGTGCCGCCGGTCAGATTGGCTACCAACTCTGTTTCCGTATTGCATCCGGCGACATGCTGGGTGCAGATCAGCCGGTCGTTCTTCAATTGCTGGAAATTACGCCTGCTTTGGGTGCCTTGCAGGGCGTTTGTATGGAACTGGATGATGCTGCTTTTCCCTTACTGGCTGGCACCGTTGCAAGCGACCAGCCGGAAGTTGCCTTCAAGGACGCAGATTATGCGCTTCTGGTAGGAGCACGGCCCCGTGGCCCCGGGATGGAGCGCAAAGATCTGCTCTCCGAGAACGGAAAAATATTCGGCCCTCAAGGGCGAGCCTTGAATGCAGTGGCCAGTCGTGATGTGAAAGTGCTGGTGGTGGGTAACCCGGCGAACACCAATGCTCTGATTGCCCGCGCTGCAGCACCTGATCTGAATCCCAGAAACTTCACTGCCATGACCCGCCTGGACCATAACCGTGGCCTTGCGCAACTGGCTGCCCGCACCGGCATTCATCACAGTGAAATTCAACGTATGTTGATATGGGGAAACCACTCTGCAACCCAATATCCGGATATCCGCTTCAGCAAAGTTGCTGGCAAATTGGCTACGGACCTGGTCGATACGGCCTGGTACCGCGGTAACTTCATTCCGGATGTACAGCAACGCGGTGCTGCCATTATCAAGGCTCGTGGGGCATCGAGCGCAGGGTCTGCGGCTTCTGCGGCAATCGACCATATGCATAGCTGGTCATCAGGAACGCCCGAAGGCGACTGGGTATCCATGGCGGTTCCGGCTGATGGCAGTTATGGCATTGAACCCGGTGTGATCTTTTCCTACCCCTGCGTTTGCAGGAACGGCGATTACGAAATCGTACAAGGTCTTGCCATAGACGAGTTCAGCCGTGAACGCATTTCGCTTACCGAAACCGAGTTGCGTGAAGAGCGGGCTGCAGTGGAATCGCTGCTCTGATGTCACAAGGAGAAAAGCTCCGCCAGGCAGTCCGTGAACAAAAGCCGCTGCAGCTTGTTGGGGCCATCAATGCCTACACAGCGCGCATGGCCCAGGCGATTGGGCACAAGGCGCTTTACTTGTCGGGCGGTGGTCTTGCGGCGAATTCCCTAGGCGTGCCGGATCTGGGCATCAGTTCATTGCACGACATACTGGTTGATGTGGATCGCATTACTCATGCCAGTGATCTGCCTTTGATGGTAGACGCAGATACCGGTTTTGGTGGAGCTTTCAATATTTCCCGTACGGTACGTTCGCTGATACGTTCCGGCGCAGCCGGCCTGCACATTGAAGATCAGGTAGCCACCAAGCGTTGTGGTCACAGGCCAGGCAAAGCCATCGTCGCCCAATCTGAGATGGTAGATCGCATCAAGGCGGCTGTGGACGCACGAACCGATGCCGGATTTGTCATCATGGCGCGTACTGACGCTTTGGCGGTTGAGGGTATGCAGTCAGCCATAGATCGGGCAGCGGCCTGTGTGGAAGCTGGCGCTGACATGGTGTTTCCTGAAGCCATGCGTGAATTGGAAGATTACGTAAGGTTCAGGAAAGTCATTAATGTTCCGATTCTGGCCAATATCACCGAGTTTGGGCACACGCCGCTCTTTACCACCAGGGAACTCGGCGCGATTGGGGTGGATATTGTTTTGTATTGCTGCTCTGCTTATCGGGCCATGAATCGTGGAGCTGAGCGGGTTTACCAGGCTTTGCTTAGCGATGGTCACCAGCACAATGTTCTGGACATCATGCAAACCCGGGCAGAATTGTACGATTACCTGGCGTATCACGACTTTGAAAGCAAACTGGATCAGTTGTATGCCGATCAAAGCGCAGCAGACACAATAGACGAGGCTTGAAAATGGGTGAATCAAACAAAGGCGCAGGTCTGCGAGGACAGACTGCTGGCCAAACCGCCATTTGTACTGTAGGCGCAGAAGGCAACAGCTTGCGCTACCGTGGGTATGATGTAGTGGACCTGGCGGCGAATGCCAGCTTCAACGAAGTAGCCTTTATGATCCTTCAGGGTCACTTGCCCAATCGCCTAGAGTTAGATGGTTTCAGTGCCCGACTCAAACGCCAGCGCAAGTTACCCGCGACTTTATGCGAGGTTCTCGAGCGCATTCCGGCAGATGCTCA
>JANOGQ010000347.1:0-2121 GCA_031406105.1 Lysobacterales bacterium
CACCCAGACCGGCCAGCCTGTCGGCTATGGCTGCACCTATGCCACGGCTTGCGCCCGTTACCAGGGCCACTTGCCCCTCCAGACTCCAGTCCATACTCAGCTCCACTCCTGGATAATTTTCTGCATGGCATCGCTAGTGCACAATGCCAGCGTTTCGGCATCGCGCGCATTGCGCCGATTCAGGCCGGCCAGAACTCCGCCAGGCCCGCATTCGAGATAACGATTTACATGCCGTGAGGTCAGTGCTGTTATGGTTTCTCGCCAGCGCACCGGCTTCCACAATTGTTCGGCCAATGCCTTGCGAATGGCATCGCCAGTTTCATGGCTGCAGACGTCCGCATTATGGATGACTATTATTTCACTGCTGTCCACAGCAGTATCGAGCAGCGCAGCTTCAAGCTCACGAGACGCATCACGCATCAACAGGCAATGCGATGGAACACTGACTGGCAAGGGCACAGCACGCTTGGCGCCGGCGGCTTTGGCAGCTTCACAGGCACGCTCCACTGCTTCCTTGTGACCGGCAATCACCGTTTGTCCGGGTGAGTTGAAATTGGCGCAGGATACTATCTGGCCGTTGGCAACTGCTGCGCAAACATGCTCAAGATCGGCATCTTCCATTCCCAGAATCGCCGCCATGGCGCCAGTACCCTCCGGGGTAGCGGCCTGCATCAGGCGAGCCCGCTGCACTACCAATCGCACTGCATCCGCAAATTTCAGATAACCCGCCGCGACCAGTGCAGCATATTCGCCCAGGCTGTGGCCAGCCATGAATTGTGGATTGCAGCCACCCAGATCTTTCCATACGCGCCAGCAAGCGATATCAGCGGCCAGCATGGCGGGTTGTGTAATTTCGGTTTGGTCCAGACACTGCTGTGGGCCTTGCTGTGCCAGTTGCCACAGATCCACACCGGCCAGTTCTGATGCTTCAGCAAACGTTTCCTGCACACGGCCTGAGTGCTGAGCCAGGCCGCTCAACATACCCAGGGATTGTGAACCCTGACCGGGAAAGAGAAACGCTATCTGGTTCATATGGCCTGGCCCTTATCCATTTCAATAACGAATCAGGGCAGAACCCCAGGTAAAGCCGCCACCGAATGCTTCCAGTAGCAGCAGTTGACCTCTTTGTATGCGCCCATCGCGCACCGCTTCATCCAAAGCGAGGGGAACAGAAGCTGCAGAAGTATTGCCATGCCGGTCTACCGTAACGACCACCTGATCCATGCTCATATCCAGCATTTTGGCGGTGGCTGAAATGATACGGTAGTTGGCCTGATGCGGGATCAACCAGTTCAGTTCGGACTTATCGATATTGTTGGCGCCAAGTGTTTCATCAACCATGCGATGCAGGGTTCGCACAGCAACCTTGAATACTTCATTGCCACGCATGCTGATTTCGGGTTTACCTGCATTGCTCTCCAGCCCTTCAAATCCCAAAGATGGACCGACATTGGTGGTCAACAAGTCGGCATAACTACCGTCGGCGTGGATGTGTGAGGACAGAATTCCTGGCTCCTCAGAAGCTTCCAGCACTACAGCGCCAGCGCCATCGCCAAACAGCACGGCTGTATCGCGCTTTTTCCAGTTTACGAGTTGGGTAAGTGTTTCCGCCCCACACACCAACACCTTTTTCGCGTCACCGCATCGAATGTATTTATCGGCAATGCTCAATGCGTACAGAAACCCGGAACAGGCAGCATTGACATCCATGGCGCCGCAATCACCCAGGCCCAGCTTTTTCTGGATCAGGCAGGCTGTGCTGGGGAATATCAGGTCAGGCGTTGTTGTGCCAAGCACAAGCAAATCAATTTCTGCAGGATCAACCTGGGCAGCCTGCATGGCTTTCTGGCATGCGGCCAGGGCCAGGGTTGAGCTTGATTCACCTTTGCCAATCACGCGCCGCTCATGTATGCCGGTGCGATCACGAATCCACTCATCACTGGTATTGAGGAACTGCTCAAGATCTTTATTGGTCATGACCCGCTCAGGCAAGTGACTGCCGGTGCCGGTTATTCTCGAATAAATCACGCTTGCTTCTCCATCTCAAACACCCGCATGTATGAACTGATCTGAGCAAACTCTGATTGATTCAGAGTTTCTCTAAAACTTTTGCGAAATATG
>JANOGQ010000350.1:0-7330 GCA_031406105.1 Lysobacterales bacterium
GGCAGCTATGCCATCAAGAAGGGTGCTGGCATTGATCGCAAGCGGCATCTGGTGCTCACAGCGCCACACCCATCGCCCTTATCGGCCTATCGTGGCTTCTTTGGCTGCAAACATTTTTCAAAGGCGAACTGCTATTTGCAAGAGCGCGGTCAGTCTGCCATCGAGTGGGCATAATAGTGTTGCCATTCACGACGCCACTCCAGCACTAAGTCGGGTGCCATAATCTTGAACGCTCTGGGGTAAATCGGCCCCAGACTGTGTTCACGCCCCCTCATCCCGATATCCGCCGGCCTTCGGCTTCCCTCGCAAATACGGAGCTGCCGCGGTCGGCCATACTCACATCCCTGATTCGGTCTGGCCTCTCGGGCACAATCCCTGTGCCCGAGACCGCGGGTCTCCGCATTTACTCGGCGGCTACCACGGGATGAGGGGGTGTAAATACAGGCTGGGGTCTGACCAACTAGAACAATGACAAGCCCGATGGCGATAAGAGACTTCCGGTCCCGTCGGACGCAGCCGATTTGTGCAGGGATGCACACAGATCGTGGAGTGCAGGATGCACGAGAACGATCCAGACCGAGTGCAGGCGAATGAGCGACAGGGATGTCGCGAAAGGCCCGCCCGAGCATTTGAACAGGGATGTTCACAGATCGCGAAGTGCAGGATGCACGAGAGCGATCCAAGCGCTTCGGGCCGGTCGCCGGAACGACCGAGGAACGAGGGAAGCCCGAAGGGCCAAGGACCGGGATTGGGAGTCTCTTATCGCCATCGGGCGTTGCTAAAGTTTTTGCATCACACTCGCGAATTCTGCTTCGACAAACACGCCGGGAGTGATCGAAGTACTCGTTTGAAGGCCTGGTTACAGCTAGATTACTAATTCACCTGTTGGTGGTCTGGAAGGAAGTGGCTAAATCAAGCCGACTTTTGCAGCTCCGCAGCGCGTTCCTGCACGCGGCCTAACTCGGTGGGCGGCACGTAGTCGAAAATAAACGTGATGCGGTCGTCCGCACCCTTGTTCATTACGCTGTGATTCTTCTGATTGTTGATCTCGTAAGCCTGACCCACCTGAAACTGGTGCGGCCGGCCATCGATCATGAATCGTACTCGCGGATTTGTGGTTATCGGCACATGGATGCGGTGACCACGATGAAAAGAAGGATGTGTATCCACATGCGGCGTGATGCGCCCACCTGCAAGCAGCTTGGCTGCCATCGCGCGGATGATGGTTCCACCCGGCGGGTAATGCCGCCGGATGATGTCATGCATCAGGGGGACAGCGACTTCTGCCAGCCGATCCCAGCCAGGTTCCTTATGAATTTCAACCGTTGGCCAGGATTCCAGATTTACAAACACCATCACAATGGATTCGGTTTGTTTATGAACGTCGTATTCCTGCTGGCGGTACTTGTGCTCATCCCAGGCCGATTGGTCCTGAGCGAGTATGGCCTCGCTCAGGGCAGTAACATCTGCCGGACCCAGTTCACGCAGCAGTACACCGATGTCCATAAAAGGCCGCTGCTGTCACCAGTCAAAGTTCTTACGGAAGGTGATGCCGTAAATACGCGGTGGCAGCACCGTGGCGCGCGGCTGGGTGTAGCGTTCGCTGTAGAAGATAGGTGCGAATTCGTTGAACAGGTTGTCCACAAACAAGGCCGCACTCCAGCTGTCGTTCTCCAGGCCAAATCGCAGATTGAAGATGTTGTATGCATCTGTCTCTCTCACATCAGCCTGATTGATGCTGGCCTGCACGCCACCCAGCGAATTCAGGGTATCGCCGTTGTAGGTCCAGGTACCCAGCAGGAACGGGTCGGAATTCCAAATTGTGTTGTTGAAATCATAACGACCGGTCACACTGAATTTCCACTCAGGCATCAACGGCAGACGCGTGCCACTGGGAATGGTGTTTTCGCTGTCAGTATCAGGAAACAGAGTGGCATCTTGTGAAATTTCCGCCTTGTTGTAGCCAATCGCACCGTTCATGGTGAACTGTTCAGTCACCGCGAAGTTGAAATCAGCCTCCACGCCATCGATCTGTGCTTCCGGAAAGTTCACTGTGCCTACAGCAAAAAATGCAGGCTGCGGGTCTTCCGTCTGAATCTGAATGTCTTCCCAGTTCATGTGGTAGTAGGTGACGTTCAGGGTTGCACGGCCACCCAACAGGGTATTCTTGCTGCCGATTTCAAAGTTCTTCAGTAAGTCGGATTCGTAGCTGCCAAACGCCCCATCCGCAGCGAAAATAGAGCCGCGTCGAGCACCGTTACCACCGCCGCGACGAAAGCCTTCGGAATAAGTGGCGTACAACATATTGTCATCCGACCAGAACCATGTCGCATTCAGTTTTGGTACGAAGCCGGATTCAGAAGAACTGGCCTCGATATCAGTAAAGCAGAGGTCATAACCTTCCTGAGGTATGCCGTCTTCCTGCCACAGGCGACGGATTTCATCGGTGCCGCAATTGGGTGCGATATTGTCCAGTGGGTCGATCAAAGTTCCCTGAACCAGGGTGCGTTCGGTGTCGATTTCGTACCATCGGCCACCCACCATCACCGAAAAGTTCTCCGTGATCTTGTACTGCACTTCAGTGAACAGGGCCGTGGATTTCAGCTCGTTTTCATAAATACCTGTCCAGAAGTTATCGGATGGTGCACTGAAAGTGCCGAAATAGGCATAGTGCAGATAGCTGAGGTAGGTAAATGCATTACTGCATCCTTCTGCCGCAGCATATTCGGCAGAGCAGTTATCGCCCATACCAAATTGGGTTGCTTTAAATGGTGATTTGGGTGACTCATTTTTGTTATAGAAAGCACCCACCAGAACCGACCAGCGACTGGAAAACTCATCAGTGGTGGCCAGGCGCATTTCCATGGTCGTTCTTTCATCCTCCCCGGTGCTGTAATTAACGGCACGCGGATCGCCGCCGAAATCATAGACGATGGAGTCGGGGTTGTATTCATTTAAGTAATCGCCGATCTCCTGGATGCCCTGCAGATAAGTTGTTGCGTCATTGACAGTGGTTGACTCCCGCTCGAAGAATGAGCCTGTGGCGGTGAAGACGCCCCAGCCAAGATCAGCTTCTGCGGTCAATGCGATCTGCGTCCACTCATCATCAAAAGTTTCCTCGGTAAAACGAGTCTGCTGCCAGTCTTTCAGGTTACGGCCTTCATAATATTTTTCATTGATGTCGGCATCACCAAAACCGTTCTGTTCGCTGCCCTGGAGAATGCCCTGCAGATCGACGGTCCACATATCACCCGGCGTCCAGCGGATCGCAGCACGAGCGCCGTACACGTCCAGACCGTTGACATCACTGTCAACAAATTCGGAGTTATCAAAAGTGCCACGGGGGCTGTCGCTGAGAATATTGTCGATATAACCTGCGTCATGGGCGTTGAATCCTACCAGGCGGAAAGCCATATCTTCACCAATGGCTGCGTTCAGCATGGCACTGACGTCGTTACCCAGTTCGCCTCCGTCCACCGAAGTGCCGGTGAGATCAACCCAGGCCGAGCTTTCGCCCACTACGGGTTTGTTGGTGATGATGCGCAAGGTACCGCACTGCGAAGCGTCGCCGAAGGTGGTTCCTTGCGGACCTGCCAGAGCTTCTACACGTTCGATATCCACCAGTCGCGGATCAGGGTTGAAGCCGGCCGCGGTAATCGGTTGTTCGTCCAGGTAAACACCGGTGGTGGGGTTATCGCCAAAGGCGAATCCGGAAATGGCGCAACCGCGCATGATGACGTTGGTGCCACCCGGCTCAACGCGGCCAAAGGTCAAACTGGGAATCAGTCCGAAGTAATCATCCAGTGATTTGAAACCCTGGGTTTTGATGGTTTCTTCGGTCAGGGCCGTGATGGAGATCGGCACATCCTGCAAATTGAGTGCACCGCGTTTGCTGCCGGTAACGATGACTTCTTCCAGTGTCAGATTCGCTGATTCGGCATCTTGTGCATGAACTTGTGCCAGCGGCACTCCTGCGCAAACTGCTGATATTGCAGCGCTCAGTGCCTTGCGGGTATGACTGTGCTCTAGCCGGTTGATCGCTGCCATAATTACAGTTCTCCAGATTTTACTGTGCGTCAGATTTTATGAGTATGCCCTTATAATGCCACAAAATGTGCTTTCGCCAAGCAGCTGAATGGAATTTCGTGACAATTTTATGATGCCGACAATTAATATCATATACATCGGCTTGCAGGATTCTGAGTTTCAGCTGCTGCAGCCTGAAAGTTCTGCTTTGCTGATGCCGGGCAGCCATGATCTGGAGCGCGCCCAATGAGCGTCCTGGCGGCGACCACCATCGTTCGTGGCAGTCAGAAAGGCCAGCAACATGGCGCCGTGTATTTGCTCGACACTGAGGAGCAAAGAGCTGCGCAAGTGCTGTCCTGGACCCGGCCCGCCATCAACTGGGAAGGGCATGGAGGCGCCCGTGGTTTGCGCGGTATTGGATTTGCAGATAGCAAGGTTTTTATCGCTGCCGCCAATGAACTGCTGGTTTTTTCGCCGGAGCTTGAATTGTTGGCCAGCCATCGCTCGCCCTATCTGGCCGGGGCGCAGGGTTTGGCAGTGTTTGAAAATCGGATTTACCTGGTATCTGCCAAATTTGATGCCCTGCTGGCCTTTGACCTGGAACTGGCGCGGTTTGCCTGGGGTTTGCAGCTGTCCAACGATGAGGCGGGTTTGCGGGCCAGCCCTTTTGACCCGGGTGGTACCCTCGGCCCTTCACCGCGCAGGCGCATGCAATTGCAGAGTATTCACACTGACGCGCGCGGATTGTTTGTCAGTGGGCCAGGAGTGCTGGGCCTGCTGCATTTCGATGGCAAGCGCATAGCCCGCCTGGCCAGCCTGCCTGAAGGCGCCCGCGATGCCCGGCCCTGGCGCGATGGAGTGCTGTTCAACGACACCTCAGCCGACTCGGTGCGATTTATGACTCCTGCACACAACCTGGCTTTTGCCTTGTTGCCTTACCCGGCAGATTCTTATGAGCAGAATTCAGAGCAGACAGGCATCTTGGACACGGCGATGGCCCGGCCACAATTCGCGCGTGGATTGTGTGTAATGGATGACCAGCAATTTGCCGCAGGTTCTTCTCCATTGACGGTCACCTTGCATAACATTGGAACGATGAAAACAACGCAGCGCTTCAATCTGGATATGGACGTCCGTCATTGTGTCCACAGCCTGGCTTTGTGGCCCTACCCGAACTGAGTTACGGGCTCGCCTGGCGGTTGATGGATTCGTAGTGCGCGTAGCGCGACAATATGGGTTCCAGTACATCGATCAATTCACTCAACTGATCCTGATAACGCCGCCAACGATGAATGGATTGGCTGTAGAGCGGTTGCCGCACCTGCTCGGAACTCGCAGTGCGCACGGGGCGATTGGTTTCCCAAAAGCGTGAGCAGGATTCTTCAAAGGGCAGTTCGCAGTAATCCAGCAGGCGGGTCAGCTGCGCGTCAAAGTCGGTGACCATGTCTTCGTATTGCACCGTCAGTACACGGCCAGGCAGCACCTCGTGCCAGTAATCCATCATGCGCTGGTATTGCAGGAAGTATTCGCCGATGTCGGTGAGGTCGTACACAAAACTCTGGCCGCGTGCGAATAACTGGCGGTAACAACTGAGGGTGGAATCCAGAGGATAGCGGCGGGCATCGATGATCTTTGCATGTGGGAACATCAGGTGGATCAGGCCCACGTGCGGAAAATTGTTGGGCATCTTGTCGATGAAGCGGGGCTTTCCCTCGCCGCGGTGAACCCTGGCGAGATCCAGATAGGTCTGGCCCATTTCAGCCCATTTTCCGGGAGCAACATCGCGCAAAGCACGCGGATAGACCAAGCCATCAGCGCGATTGCGGCCGCAGGTATTGGAGATAATGCTCACATAGGGTAGTTCAGAAGTACCCTCAACCTGGCTGTGGCTGGCCAGAATCTGCTCCAGCAGGGTAGAGCCGGAGCGCGGCAAACCGATGATGAAAATTGGCTCCTTCGATGCATGGCCCTGGTCCTTTTGCTGATCGAGAAACTCCGCATTGAACACGGAAATAATTTCATCGTTCACCACCTCGGTGCGCACCGGGTCGTAACTTTCCTGCATACGCTGGGTGGAGTTGCCTTGCGCATAGTATTGCCAGGCCAGCTGGTCATCGCCGCGATCTTCATAGGCCTTGGCCAGGGCAAACAGCATGTTCACCCGTGACTGGGTGCTGAAGCCCTCTTCGTCTTCGCCACTTCCTTCCTGCTTGGCCAGTTGTAGCTTCATCGCAGCAATATCCTCGTCGCTGAGGCGGTAGGTTTTGAGATTGGCCATGCTCCACCAGGTTTCGCCACTGCCGGGCCGCAGGCGCAGGCATTCGCGGTAGGCCGCAATGGCTTCTTCCTGAGCGCCGGCGGTTTTCAGGGCATGTCCCAGGCCCAACCAGGCACCGCTGTGCCGTGGCCGCAATTCGAGTACTTTGCGATAGGCGGCGATGGCATCGTCAGTTCGCGCCGCCGGCGATAACACTGATGCCAGCAGGAAGTGTGTCAGAAAATTACCGGGCTCCAGCGCTATGGCTCGCTCCAGCGCTTCAATCGCATCCTGCAATTTGTGCTGTTCCTTGAAAACCCGGCCCAGATCCAGCTGCGCTTCGGCGAAATCCGGGGCCTGATGCGTGGCACGACGTAACAAGCGCTCCGCCTCCTGCAGGCGACCCGCACTCAGGTTCAGAACGCCCAGCATATGCAGTGCGTCGACATTTTCCGGATGATTGCGCAAAAGCTCCCGCAGCATGCGTTCAGCCTGATCCGGGCGACCCTGCTGCTGGTGCTCGGCAGCCAAGGCCAGTGCTTTGCGTTCGGGGTTCAGATCAAAAGATTTTTCAAAGGCTTCATCGGCATCCTTGCCCTTACCGATTGAGGCCAGCGATTTGCCGAGATTGAACCAGGCATCGCCATCAACAGCATCCAGGCGCACTGCCTGCTGCAACACCCGTGAGGCTTCATCCGCTCGCCGGGTTTGCAGCAGCAGCAAGCCCAGATCGCCCCAGGGCTTGGCAAAATTAGGCGCCAGCTGAATGCTGTGCCGCAGGTATTTCTCCGCTTCTGCCAGTTTACGCGCCTTCAATAGGGTGGCACCCAGCAGGGCGGTCATGTTCACATCATCGCCATTGCGCGACACGGCCGCACGACACAGGGTTTCAGCCTGCTCTATGCGGCCCGAATTGATCAGCTCTACCGCTTCAAACAAAGTGCTCTTGGTGGCCAGGGATTTATTCATTGATCGGCTGAAATCGAGGTGTGGAGCAACATTCTAGCTCTTACTGGCCAGCTGTTCCCAGCCAGTTGGAAGTTGGGG
>JANOGQ010000373.1:0-10426 GCA_031406105.1 Lysobacterales bacterium
GTTTTCGCTTCCGTCCTTTTGAAGATTTGTCTGAGCACCCTGGTGTTGCCCCGGACTTGCCTGCCGAGCTACTGGTCAATTGGTACCGCGATGCACCGACATTGCGTCCCGGGCAGATCTGGCAGCTGCAATTGCAAGTCAAGCCGCCCTGGGGACTGGTGAACTTCCAGGGTATGGACAAAGAGCGCTGGTTGTTTGCTGAAGGCCTGGGTGGACAGGCAACCGTCAAACATGCCGAGCTGCTTCAGGAAACATCCTGGTACGGACCATTGGACCGATTACGTCAGCGGCTGAGCGAAGCCATCGCATCGGTACCTGGCGAAACGGCCAGTTTAGGCATGCTGCGCGCACTGGCAGTGGGCGATCGCAGCGGTATGGATCGTGGACAACAAAACACCCTGGCAATCACAGGCACTATACATTTGTTGTCCATTTCCGGTTTGCATGTAAGCCTGGCTTACCTGTTCGCTTTCTACTTTGCCCGCGCGTCATCGCTGCCTTTCAGTCAACGCCTGCGTAACACTCAGAGCTACTGTCTCCTGTTCGGCTGGTTAATGGCGGGTGTCTATGCGGGTTTGGCGGGATTTTCCACTGCCACGGTGCGGTCCCTGGTGATGTTATCTGTCGTGCTGTGTCTGGTATTGGCCAGGCGCAACATCCGCCCCCTGCATTCCCTGCTGCTGGCCCTGGCCATCGTCATGTTGTTCGAACCGATGGCGCCACTTCAGGCAGGAGCCTGGATGTCCTTTGTTGCGGTAGCAGGTCTGTTGTTCTGGTTTGTGCCTCGTCGAGGCAACCGACATCATGCAGTCATTCAAAATTTGCAGGCGCAGCTGGCTGTTATGTGTTTTTGCTTTCCTTTCTCAGCCTGGTGGTTCCAGTTATCCAGCCCCTCGGGTTTACTTGCTAACCTGGTGGCTATCCCATGGGTGAGTTTTATCGTCGTGCCTCTGGTGTTGCTGGCGCTGGTGGTGTGGCCCATCCATTACCCAACATTCAGCTGGCTGCTCAACGTGGCGGGGCATGCTACGGACTGGCTGATGTTGCTGCTGCAAGCGCTGGCAAGTGCGGTGCAAAATTACAGCACGGTATTACAGCCTGGCTGGTTCAACCTGTTATTGGCGGTAATTGCCGGCGGGCTGATGCTGATGCCACGTGGTCTGCGCCTGCACGCACCAGCTGCTCTGCTGATGATGCCACTGCTGTTGCCCGCTCAGCCTGCAGCCGCACATAAACTGCAAATGGATGTGCTGGACGTGGGGCAGGGCACTGCACTGCTGCTGCAGACCGATTCAAAGCTATTGCTTTATGACAGCGGGCCTGGCGATGGTGCAGGCCGCGATCTGTTTGGCTCGGTTATTTACCCGGCGATACTGGCCAGCGGCTTCGCCCAGCCCGACCGTATCATTATCAGCCATGGAGATCTGGATCATGCGGGTGGACTGGCCAGCCTGCGAGTTCGATTTCCGGACGTGCCTCTCTACGCCAGCCTGCCGCATACGTCCAGCGGCCAACATTCCTGTGATGACACTCTGGCCTGGTCCTGGCAAAACAGCCACTTTGAGGTGCTGCATCCTTCGCCATATTTACCCTACAAGGGCAATGATTCGTCCTGTGTACTGGATATCAATGCCGGAAAGTTCAGGCTGCTCTTAACCGGTGATATTTCCTCCCAGGTAGAGCGTCGCCTGCTGAGCCGCGGGCTGGGGGTCTACCGCATTCTGCTGGTGCCGCACCATGGCAGTCGCTCCTCATCTGACCCTGCACTGCTGCATGCCACCATGCCCGAACTGGCGATTGCCACAGCCGGAGTCGGCAATCGCTTTGGCTTTCCGAGGCCTGAAGTTCAGCAACGTTATGTTGATGCCGGGATCAGGCTGATTTCTACTGATCAATGTGGTGCTATCCGTCTGCAGGGGGAGCAGGGCGGACCCTTGCAGTTGCGCAGTGCCCGACGTGAACGCAAAGCCCCATGGCGCTGGCCGGCCGGACCCGATTGCCCTTAAGGAAACTCTGATTTATTCAGAGTTTCCACGGCCTAAGGAGAAGGTGAGGCCGGGAACCGGCCGAGAAGCCGGCCTGGGCCATGTGCCGCCATTTTTAATGATTGAAAATCATTGAAAATGAGGCAAAACAAAAATTACATTTTTTGTTTTTCGCGCTCTGATAATTCAGGGATGAATTATTCAGAGCTTGCTTAGCAATAGCCCGCACCGGATACGCCATGTATCATTCGCCTAGCAGCTTGCCCGGTTTGACCGATTGCAGTGAGGTAAAGCCCGACAGACTGCTGGCCCGAATCAATCAAAGGAGTGAGGCGCGTGCTAGAAATCATCTATGCCGGTGGGTGGCTGATGGTTCCCATTATTTTCTGTTCGATACTCGCAGTAGCCATTATCGCTGAGCGATTCTGGGTATTGCGACGCCGCAACGTCATTCCTGCTGGCGTGGGTGAGCAGGTCGAAGAGTGGGCAGCCCGACATGAACTGGACAAGCGGCACATCGACCAGCTGCGTAATTCTTCAGCGCTGGGCCGTGTGCTGGCAGCTGCACTGGCCAACCGTCACCGGCCACGCGAGCTGATCAAGGAGTCGGTAGAAGATACCGGCCGACACGTGATTCATGAGCTGGAGCGTTTCCTCAATACTCTGGGCACGATTGCCGGCATCAGTCCTCTGCTGGGCCTTTTGGGGACAGTTTTCGGCATGATCCAGGTGTTTTCCGCCATTAGTGTTCAAGGCGTGGGCAACGCCAATGCACTGGCCGGTGGCATTTCTCAAG
The DNA here is from genome assembly GCA_031406105.1 of Lysobacterales bacterium. GTDB lineage: Bacteria > Pseudomonadota > Gammaproteobacteria > Xanthomonadales > SZUA-36 > JAWXBM01. Next base: position 2,782 of record JANOGQ010000373.1, read on the forward strand.
CGCTGATCACGACTGCAGCAGGGCTTAGCGTGGCGATTCCCAGTTATTTCTTCCACCGTTACTTCAAGGGCAAAGTGGATGAATACGTTATTGCCATGGAAGCGCAGGCGATCAGCCTGATCGAAGTTATAGATCGCGGGCATCTTGCCCGCCTCGGTACCCGCGTGCCGGGAGGCTGAGGCGTGAAGCTCCGCGCGCGGGCCAGCGAGGAACTCACGATAGACCTGACGTCACTGATCGACGTGGTGTTCCTGTTGCTGATTTTCTTCATGGTCAGCACCAATTTTGAACGCCAGGCTGTAATGAAGGTCGATTTGCCCGAAGCCAGCGCCGTTGAGTCGCCTGTCGAGGAGCCGGAAAAACTGGAACTGGTCATAAGCCCTACTGGCCGCATGTATCTGAATGACCAGCAACTGATTGATGAGCAGCGACAAACCCTGATTGCAGCGTTCGACCAGGCAGCTGGCAATCGGCGCGATCTGCCTCTGGTGCTGCGCGCTGATCGAATGACCCCACACCATTATGTTGTCATGGTGATGGATGTTGCTGCTGAACTGGGCTTCAGCAATCTGTCCATCGCCGCGGATCGTTCGGCCGAATCAACCGAATGAACGCCTGATGAGCGCCCAATGAACTCTGGCGCCAGTACTTCCGCGCAGATCTACCTGCGGCTGTGGTCCTACACCCGGCGTTACGGCTGGATGTTTGTGCTGGGCATCATAGGGGTCAGCACGGACGCCGCCATGCAGGCAGCCTTTGTCAAGTTCATGGAACCGCTGATCGACCGGGTCTTCGTTGCCAAGGACTCGGAGTTCGGATTGTGGCTGGCCGGGGTCATAGCCTTGATCGGCCTCGGTCGTATCGTTGGCAATTTTGCCGGTGTTTACGGCATGGAGTGGGTCGGCCGCAAAGTGGTTGCTGACCTGCGGCTGGAACTGTTCGGCCGCTATGTCGCTTTACCCGCATCGTTCTTTGATCGCTACTCGGCTGGCCACTTGATTTCCCGGCTGGCTTATAACAGTGAACAGGTGGCCAACGCCGCCACCAAATCCATAGTGTCGGCTTTCCGCGACGTGATGCTGGTGATATTTCTGGTCGGTGTGATGGTCAGCAGCAGCCTGAAGCTGACCCTGGTCATGCTGTTGCTGGTGCCGATGATCGGTTTGCTGGTGACCGTAATCAGCCGGCGCTTTCGCAAAATCAGTCACCGCATCCAGGATTCCATGGCAGATGTCTCACACGTCACCGAGGAGGTGGTCAGCGGGCATCGGGTAGTGAAGGTTTTCCAGGGCCAGACTATTGAGATTTCACGATTTGAGCGGGTCAACGATAAAACCCGGCGCCTGCACATGCGCATGGAAATCACACATCTGGCCGGCTCGTCCATGGTGCAGGTGGCGGCCATTACCGCCATCGTATTGCTGATGGTGATTGCAACCCGTCCCACTATGCTGGATAGCATTTCCGCAGGTACTTTCACCACACTGTTCTGGGCCATGGTGGGCACCATCCCGCCGCTGAAACGACTCACCACCGTACAGTCACAACTGCAAAAAGGCATCGCCGCAGCGGACAGTATTTTCAATGTACTGGATACCGAGGGTGAACTGGATTCGGGAACCATTTCCGTGAGCCGGGTGAAGGGCGAGATTGAATTTCGGAATGTTTGTTTCAACTATCCCGGTGACGATCGTCCGGTGCTTGAGGACATCAGTTTCCGCATACCTGCGGGTAGTGTGACCGCGCTGGTTGGCCATTCCGGCAGCGGTAAAACCACCCTGGCAGGCTTACTGCCGCGCTTCTACCCCTACAGCAGCGGCCATATTCTGCTGGATGGTGTAGAACTGAAGGATTACACACTGGCAAGCCTGCGCGCGCAGATTGCTTTGGTCAGCCAGGATGTGGTGCTGTTCAATGACACCGTGGCTGCCAATATTGCGTACGGAGCACTCAGTGGCGCCGCGGAAGCAGACATCGCAAAGGCTGCCAGAGCCGCTCACGCCATGGAGTTCATCGAGCGCCTGCCGCAACAACTGGCTACTGAAGTCGGCGAGAACGGCACCTTGCTGTCCGGCGGGCAAAGACAGCGCCTGGCCATCGCCCGCGCACTATTGAAGGATGCGCCTATCCTGATACTCGATGAGGCAACTTCGGCACTGGATAATGAATCCGAACGCGCCATCCAGGATGCATTGGCCGAAGTCATGAAGCATCGCACCACGCTGGTAATCGCCCATCGTTTGTCCACCATAGAAAACGCTGATCAGGTGGTAGTTCTGGACCAGGGCAGAGTGGTGGAGTCGGGGACGCATGCGCAACTACTCACCCACGGTAAAGTCTACGCGGGCCTGTACAACACCCAGTTCAAGCCGGCCAAATCCGGGGGTTCCTGAACCATGCGCGGTGAGATCGAAGCCTGGCTGAACCGGGTTTGGTACGGCCAGCCGACTCCTCCCTTGGGCTTGCGTGTGCTGGTACCACTCTATCGCTGCGCATTTCTCATTCACCGTCGCTTGCTGCAGGGTAAAGCCAGTGGACTGACTGGCAAGCCCATACTGGTGGTCGGTAATCTGACAGTCGGCGGCAGTGGCAAAACTCCGCTGGTAATTCGCCTGTGCCGTATCTTTCGGGATGCAGGACTGAAAGTGGGTGTGGCCAGCCGGGGTTATGGCCGTCACAGCCGGGGCTTGCAGATTGTCACCAAGGATTCTGATCCGGCCATTTCAGGCGACGAGCCACTGCTGATTGCCCAACGCACCGGAATACCGGTGGTTGTAGATGATGATCGCTGCGCCGCTGCCCAGGCCTTGTTTGATCAGGGCGTGGACCTGGTCATTGCAGACGATGGACTGCAACATCACCGTTTGCCAAGGAGCATGGAAATTTGCGTTGTGGATGGCAGCCGGGAGTTTGGTAATGGCTGGCAGTTACCGGCAGGTCCTTTGCGTGAACCCTTGCGGCGTTTACAAGAAGTGGATTTCGTGGTGTTGAATGGGGCTGCGGGTTCTGCCCAGGCTTTGCCCCAAGCTTTCAGCATGCAGCTGCAGCCGGGAATGTTGCACTCACTGGACCAGAATCTGTCCTGGCGTTTGTCGCAGTTTGCCGGCTGTCGCGCCAGTGCCATTGCAGGCATTGCCAATCCCGAACGGTTTTTCCACACTCTGGAGCAGGCAGGCGTGGTAGTGGAACGACACGCCATGCCAGATCATCATGCATTCAGCATGAGCGACCTGGCCGGATTGAATCCGGACTACCCTATCATCATGACGGAAAAAGACGCTGTCAAATGTCGCGGCCTGGCCCTTCGTAACGCCTGGTATCTGGCGATTGATGCACATCTGCCCGGTGAATTTGAATCTGCACTTGTTACTGGCATGATCGCAGCAGTGCGGCAATCCAGCAGGCGACAGAGACCGCCATCATGATCCCGCAGTATCGAATCGTCATTCCTGCACGCATGGCCTCGCAGCGCCTGCCCGGCAAGCCGCTGGCTGCGCTGGCGGGGCTGAGCCTGCTGCAGCACGTTTACCAGTGCGCTGTTGCCAGTGCTGCACACAGCGTCGTAATTGCCACCGATGATACTGCCATCTTTGAACATGCCCACGGATTTGGTGCAGAGGTGGTGATGACCTCGCTTGCGCATCAAAGCGGCAGCGACCGGATTGCCGAAGTGGTTCGCCAGCTGGGATGGGAAGACCAGAGCATAGTGGTCAATCTGCAGGGCGATGAACCATTGATGCCAACTGCCTGCCTGGACCAGGTTGCGACCTTGTTGCAGTCAGACCCGGCAGCCGATATGGCCAGTCTTTATTGGCCCATCAGCAATGCCGTTGAGGCCCTTGACCCCAACGTGGTCAAAGTGGTGCTTGCTGCGGCGGGCAATGCGCTTTTTTTCAGCCGCTCGCTGCTGCCTTACCCTCGCGGCTGGGGCAGTATCGAGCAAGCACTGGAGCAGGGCTTGCACTGGCATCGCCACGTTGGGCTTTATGCCTACCGTGTGGGCGCGTTGAAGCGATTTTCCGAGCTTGATCCCAGCCCCCTGGAGCTGGCAGAAAAACTCGAACAGTTGCGCATGCTGGAAAGTGGTGGGCGCATCGCCATGGCTGCAGCCTGTGCCTATATTCCGCCCGGGGTGGATACTCCTGAAGACCTGGAGCGAGTTGAAAATCTAATCTTAAAGAACATTAAATAGTAATCATATCTTTATGTATTTAATGTAAATATGCCTGAAAAAACTCCAGAAAAAGTCTTCAAGGGAAAAGCTTACGCCAGGCGTTTGCCCACCAGGCCCGGTGTCTACCTGATGCGTGATGAAGCGGGGCATGCCCTTTATGTGGGAAAGGCCGCTGACTTGCGCAAGCGGGTCAGCAGTTACTTCGATGCACGGCCGAAAATTGATCGCATCATGCGCATGGTGGCGCGCATCCAGTCTGTCGAAGTCAGCCTTACGCGCAGTGAAAGCGAAGCTCTGCTGCTGGAGAATGAGTGGATCAAGGCACACAAGCCGCGCTACAACATCCTGCTGCGCGACGATAAATCCTACCCCTGGATTGCCATCACCAGCGGCCATGAGTTTCCCAGGATTGCCTTCTATCGTGGAGCTCGTGACGCCAACACACGATATTTTGGGCCCTATCCTTCAGCCAGCTCCACCCGCGAAAGCATCAGCATGATCCAGAAGATATTCCGCCTGCGCAATTGTGAGGACAGTTACTTTGCCCATCGCAGCCGGCCTTGCCTGCAGTACCAGATTCACCGTTGCAGTGCCCCCTGTGTAGCCCTGGTAAGTACCCAGAACTACCAGCTGCAGGTCAGCGATGCGGTTTTGTTTTTGCAAGGCAAGGACCAGACCATCATCGACCAGCTGATTGCCCGCATGGAAATCGCATCCAAGCGGCAGGACTATGAACTGGCCGCCACCCTGCGTGACCAGATCCGCACGCTCAAGGAAATCCAGGCCCAGCAGTATGTGGCTGGAGCGTCCGGTGACATCGACTTTATTGCGGTGGCGCAAGAGCAGGGCAAAAGCTGTGTGCAAGTATTGTCTTTCCGGGCCGGCCGCAATCTGGGGCAGCGCAGTTTTTTTCCCAGCCATGCGGATGATCGTGAAGCCGCTGAAGTGCTTGACGCTTTCCTGGGCCAATATTATCAGCAGCGAATACCGCCACCGCTATTGGTCCTTTCCAACCCGGTTGAAAATCAGGCTTTGCTGGAATCCGTCTTCAGCGAACTGGCTGGACGCAAAGTGAAATTGCAGGCCCATCCCCGCGGCGACCGGCGCCAGGTGTTGCTGATGGCCAGGCAGAATGCCCGCCAGTCACTCGGCCTGCGCCTGGCCAGTGAAGCAAACTATCAACGGCAATTGCAAGAGTTGCAGCAATTACTGGGGCTGGATGATCTGCCTGCCCGCATTGAGTGTTTTGATATTTCCCACACGGCAGGCAATCAAACTGTTGGCTCCTGCGTTGCTTTTGGCAGCAATGGGGCGGACAAATCGCGTTATCGCCGTTACCTGCTGAGAGACATCACACCCGGTGACGATTACGCTGCCATGCGCCAGGTGCTGCAGCGCCGCTATGAACCCCTGAAGCAGGGGCAGGGGGAATTGCCTGATCTGTTGCTGATCGATGGTGGCAAAGGCCAATTGCAACAAGCCATTGATGTGATGGCCGGACTGGGCATCAGTGACTTGCCCATCGTAGGCATTGCCAAAGGCGCTGCAAGGCGCTCAGGGTATGAAGAGTGGGTCCGGCCGGCACCTTTAACATCGCTGTTTCCTGGTCCTGCATCGCCCGCATCACACCTGGTGCAGCAGGTGCGTGACGAGGCCCACCGATTTGCCATTACCGGCCATCGAGGCCAACGCAACAAAGCCACTGCACAATCTGGCCTGGAAAAGATTCCCGGAGTAGGCCCCAAGCGGCGCAAAGGCCTGCTCAGCCATTTTGGCGGATTGCAGGGAGTAAAGCGGGCCGGCATAGAGGAATTGTCCAGTGTGCCCGGCATCAATCAACAACTGGCAGAGCAGATCTACCGGGCATTGCATTAAGTCGCACAGAATGCAGCAAACAGAGTTTCTGCGGCATAAGGAGAAGGTGAGGCCGGGAACCGGTCGAGAAGCCGGCCTGGGCCGTGTGCCGCCGTTTTCGATAATTGCAGATCATCAAAAATACAGCCCAACAAAAATCACATTTTTTCCAATCTGTTTTTGTTGGGCATGCTGTGATAATTCAGGGAAGAATCAATCAGAGCTCTTTTACTTCGCGCAGTCTGCAATAATACTGACCACAGTAATGCAAAAGGACTACCCATGACACTGACCTTGCCCACCATACTTACACTTGTGCGCATCGCGCTGGTACCGGTTCTGGTCATATTCTTTTATTTGCCATTTCATTGGTCGAACTTTGCCTGTGTAGTTGTTTTTGTTGCTGCAGCGATAACCGACTGGGCCGATGGTTATATCGCCAGGCGGCATGGACAGATGTCGCGATTTGGCGAATTTCTCGACCCCGTTGCAGACAAAATCATGGTGGCAACAGCGCTGATACTGCTGGTGCAAAGGCAGGAGAACTTTGAAGCGATTTTCGCTGTGGCCGCAGCCATCATTGTCGGTCGGGAGATCACCATATCGGCTTTACGTGAGTGGATGTCGGAAATAGGTGAGAGCAATTTGGTCAAGGTCTCCTGGCTGGGCAAAACCAAGACCGGTTTCCAGATGACCGCCATTGGTTTCATGTTGTATCAAGATAATATGGGCTGGATTCCGATCGTGCTGATCGGTGAGTTGTTGCTCTACACCGCAGCCGCACTGACGCTTTGGTCCATGTGGACTTATCTGCAGTCTGCCTGGCCCGCCATGAGCAATCAGAAACATCACGATCCCAAAGCACATCCGGGTAACCAGAAAACCGCAACACCCAACTCCGGGTCAGCAGCGGATTCGCCCGCACCGAAAACCGACGATTGAAGCCTGAGCAAATGAGTCAGGTATCAAAACGCAGGACCTCAAGCGCTGTGCGCATAGGCAAGGTGTGGGTTGGGGGAGATTATCCGGTGGTGGTGCAATCCATGACCAATACCGATACCGCTGATGCGAAATCCACAGCGCAGCAAGTCGCTGAACTGGCCAGGGCGGGCAGCGAACTGGTGCGTATCACGGTCAATACCCTGGAAGCCGCACAGGCCGTACCCGAGATTGTGCGCCGACTCGCAATGATGTCCTGTGAGGTACCGCTGATCGGTGATTTCCATTACAACGGCCATCAGTTACTGACTGCTGTGCCCGAATGCGCGCGATTGTTGGCCAAGTACCGCATCAATCCGGGCAATGTGGGTTTTGGGCGTAAGCGCGATGACCAGTTTGCCACCATTATCGAACTGGCCATCCTGCATCAGAAGCCGGTGCGTATCGGTGTGAACTGGGGCAGCCTTGACCAGTCCTTGCTGGCCAGACTGATGGATGAAAATGCCGCCAGTGCCCATCCCCAGGATGCCCAGGCCGTAATGCGCGAAGCACTGATTCGTTCAGCGCTGGACAGTGCCGAGCAGGCTGAGAAACTGGGCCTGCCGCACAATCACATCATTCTTTCCTGCAAAGTCAGCAACGTGCAGGATTTGATTGCCGTCTATCGTTCGATTGCCG
>JANOGQ010000384.1:0-5841 GCA_031406105.1 Lysobacterales bacterium
ACTTGGCCTTTTGATCGGCGGCCCCGTCGCAGTGCTGATCGCAGCGTACATCGTCACTTCCCTGCCACTCGATGTGGTGCGCTGGGGTGTGGTCGTGATTGTGGTTTATACCGCCATCAACATGCTGCGCGCCGCGGCCGCAGAGCGCCGACGCGACACTGAAGCTCGGAACGCTGCGCCATGACCACCATCACACCCCCCCTCCAGGAAGAGCCGCATGGCGACGGACATCATCTTCGGCCTCATGAATATATGAAGCAATAAAGCCATATTGCCAGAGCCCCGAATGTATCGGAACGCATTTTTGCGGGAGTAAGCGGGGGACCAGCCCAAGCACCTGAAATTCAAAACAAAAAAGCGCTTTTTATGAAAGAATTAGGACTTAAAAAGGGCAAAAATGGGGCGAAAACCCATCTTTAATTGAGAGTTATGCAGATCCTTTGTCAGAAAGGTCATTGCGCTTTTTTATCCTGCTTAAACCCAGATAAATGGGGTGAAAATGCTGCTCCTAACGATGAAAGAACTGCCAAAATCGTTGTGATATTATTGTTTTTCAGGTAGTTACGTTGGTCCGACCCACTTTGGGCTACGATCATGTGATCCCCGGCACACACGCTCCTGGTGCAGAGCGCGGCGCCGGGGCTCGACAGTCAAAGTTACTGGACGGCGATGTTCAGGGTGACCCGGCTGGTGCCAAGCTGTGTGAACTGGTCTCCGGTCAGCTTGCCGATCTCCACGCCAAAGCCGTCGCCTATTACTCCCGAGGCTACAGTGTGCTTGTAGGTGGCAACCCAGCGCTTCCGTTCCACATCCAGGCTGACCAGGACAGTGCCCAGTTGCGGATCAACCGTGGTCCGGACTTCAAGATCTCCACAGTTGTCGCACAGGTCAAACCGGGTTTCCGCGAGCTGGTTTACGGTCTCGGGAGACCTAAAGATCCAACTCCAGGTCGGCGGGGGTGGCGGGACCAGGCCGACGATCCGGACTGGAACGTCCACCAGGCCCTCCCGCTGGAAGCCGCCGATCACGTTGCGGCCGATTTCGATCTTCACAACATCCAGGTACGGCAATTCCGGCGGGAACCGCCCGTCCTGGACGTAACTGAGCAGCCAGCGATCAATGCCACGCTCAAAAGTGATTTTGCCGTAGCCGGGATCGCGCTGCGTCACCACGCGCAGCATCATATCGCCGCAGTTGTTGCAAACGTAAAATTCAGCCTTGCCGCCAATTTGGACTTCTGGTGTCGTTTCGCCCGCGGGAATGGTCCACTTCCACTTCGGAGGTGGAGCCCGGCGATTGCCGCTCACCGAGAAGGTGACCTTCACTTTCTGTGAAACCTGGCCGCCATCGGAGAGCTTGTAGTAGAGGGAATCATAGCCGGTGTAACCCACGTTGGGCGTGTATTCCAGGTACCCATCCTGCAACAGCTTGGCACTGCCTTTACTGGGCCCCGATACCAGGATGGCCCGGACTACCTCATCATCCGGGTCAAAGTCGTTGAATAACACACCGGGACCGATGCCGGTACTGAACACCGGGTTGGTGGTGGCGTCGACTTCATAAAAGTCAGCCTTGGCAATAGGGGCTTGGTTCCACAGTTCGTACATAAACGGCAAAAGAACCTTTGACCAGGCTTCGTAGCCTTTAAGGCCGGGGTGCATCAGGCCTTTGGTTCCAGCGTTGATTCCTAACCCCAGGTCATTAAAGGGATTGAAAATCGGGGGCAGGTTGAGTGGTTTGGACAGGAAGTTCCAGGGGCCCTGGTCATAGCTGGCTTGTGCAGCCGTCTGAATCCAGTTGTCGTTCGCGCAATAGCCGTGTTTGGCGAATGCCTGCCGGATACCGTCTATGAAGGTAAACCCGGCATCATCGGCACCATCACGCACGGCCTGGTCCAGTTCTGGCATGGCGTGATCGACCATCCAATCAATTTCGTCCGACGTCCACTCCAGGTTGCCGGTGAGGGCAGTCAAAAGGATGCTGGTAGGGTTTGCGCCAAGTGCTGCTTCAAGGATCGGTGACGCTGCGATAAGCAGGGGCAGGTTGGGTGCGATCAAGGGGTCGGTTACCAGCCTGAACACCGATTCCCACGGTAGTACGTCCGCCAGCATGGATGTGCACTGCGAACCGTCATCGTTCTCGAACGCTCCGGGATACTGCATCACGAAGACCTCTCCCACTTCGATATCCTGGTCTTCAAGAGCCAATTTCAGGTCAACGTAGGCTCCTGGAATATCTGCAGCCAGATCGTCGTACACGATCTTCACCTGGTTGGCCTCTGCGTCGAAGAATGGGGTGGTCTCGTTCTGGCAATTTTCCAGCAGCAGGCAAGCCATGGCCAGTTTGGCGAACCGCACGTCGTTGATGCCGCCGGTAGTGAACAACATGTCAATCTTTCGCTTGTACGAAATGGGATAACCGGTCTCAATTGCATATGCGAGCTGGTCAACCTGGGATGGAAGCCAATAATCCGTACCGGTTTCGTATTCGAATTCGATGGGTTCTACCCCGGCGTAAGGGGCCAGTATGCCAACACCTTCACCCGGCTCGGAGTGCTTGATGGTGGCTCCCGAACAGGCGAAGTTGAGGAAGGTGACGCTCGAATGGGGGTCGCTTTCCAATGCCTTGACCGCGAGTGGCACGGCGGCCCGCGTCGACCGGTGGCAACGGCGATCGATCCATTTGCCCCACTCCCCGCCGTTCCAGGCGCGATACTCCTCGGGCGCTCCTTCGCCTGAAGCGGCAGAGTCACCGAGCAGCACGACCAGGAGATCGCGTACCCGCACATCTTCGGTCCTTGTGACGTAGGGAGTTGCAATGCCTCGCTTGAACACCTCGAGTTTGACATCGTGGATGCCTTCGCCGCCAAGTACTAGGTCCTGCCAATAACAATCACCGTCCGCAACTTTGACTACGCCGTCTACGGACCATTGATACCTGCTGGTTTGGGATTGAAGCGACGTAATAGCGTTGACGAAATAGTCCCAGTCAATCGCGTTTTGGCACTGGTCGAAAAACTCGCCAATAAACTGTTTTGGGTGAACGTATCGGGGATCATAGGTCTCGACGGCCCACTGCGGTTTATATATATCGCCATAGGGGCGCCAGGCATCGACCCAAAGATTGGCACGCTTCTGGAGTGCCCACTCGATGGTTTTGGCGGGTGGCGTGAATGGGAATTTGAAATCGCCGTCAGGGGTACACCCGGGTTGGTTTGCATGGCATTCATCATCATTGTGATTGGCCCAGCTGGGCCCGGTCGCCAGCAACAACATCAGTAGTAGATAGTTGAATGTTAGACGCGGGCGTCGCTTGAGGGCATGCATGATCGGGTCTCTCCTGTGGGAATCGCCGGGGGCGACTGGCTCCGGCACTATGGGCGTTTTCTGCTTTGAAGCGCTTGATAGCTTCATTATAGGAATATCTCCCGTTTAAAAACAATTGATTGATTGGGTGTTCCGGCTGGGTATCCGGCTTGCAGGTTATGGGAGTAGAATGCCCGCGGACTGTTGTGAAACCCGCTCCTGGGGGTTCGAGTTAATCAATAAAAAAATGACACCCACGTCTTGGCTAATGCCCTGGGTTTAACTTAAAAAATTCATGGGTGTCTTTGCTTTTTTTGCTTTTTTCTTTGCTTTTTCTCTTTGCTTTTTGACCCCATAACTTCCCGTAACTTTTCTACTGCGAAGAGAGGTCCCTGAACACGCTCAAGTAGTAGGTCACGCCGGGCCGGATGTTGCTCAGAGCGATGCGCTCGTTCAGCCCATGCGAGTACTCGTCCGAGTCCTTGGACATGCTGGCAGAAGCGCCGTAGCTTGGCACGCCCACGGCTCGGTACCACATGGAATCCGAAGCACCCGAGGACTGCGATGGAAAAATCGCTACTTCCTTGCCCCACGAAACGCCGACCGCCTTCGTTACGGCGGCGAGCAGCAAGGGGTCAACAGGCGAGGCCGGTGCTTCAATCGATTCGTCGCCCGTCCGGTCGCGGAATGTCACAGCGGGCACTCCCGCTACGCGCTCCAGCTCCGCCATGATTTCCTCGCGGGTGTGGCCGGGAAAGATGCGGCAATTGACATTGGCCGTGACCCTCTGCGGCAGCGCGTTGATCGCATGGCCGCCTTCCACCAGGGTGGGAACGCAGGTGGTGCCGATTTTGCCGATCATCGCCGGGTTTTCACGCAGCACCTTGATCGCCACTTCGTCGGCCGGGTTTGCGGCAAAAGCCTGCATCGCCGCAGACAGTTCCGGATCGGGCTCGAGTGTCGCGGCCTTGGCGAAATAGTCACGCGTAATGTCGTTTTGCTCAGGCTGGAAACGGTATGCACCGATTCGTTCGAGCGCCTGCGACATCTGTTGAATGGCATTTTCGGGACGTGGTGCCGAGCTGTGTCCCCCCGGATTGGTCACTTCGAGCTGGAAATCGACATAGGTCTTTTCAGCGCCTTGCCAAGTCCAGAAGAGAGGCTTGCCGGTCTCCTCGCTGAGGGTGCCCGAAGAACCGTCGACATTCAGCACCAGCCTGGCATTGCGCAAGCGCTCGGCGATGATTTTCGAAGTCCGCATCGTGGTCTCTTCGTCGCCCGAGTAGGCGAGTACCAGGCTGCGGGTGGGCGTGTAGCCCTGGCGCCTCAACTCGATCATTGAACTGAGCGCTAATGCAGCTTCGAACTTGGTGTCGCTCGCGCCACGCCCGAACAGGTAACCATTTTCAACCACCGGCGTGAACGGATCACGTTCCCAGTCCTCGGGTTTGGCCTCGACGACGTCCATGTGCGCCGACACCACGATCGGGCCCAGCGAAGGATCGCTCCCCGGCCAGGTGGCGATGAGGTAGGCGGTATCTTCAAAAGGCACGATTTCGATCATGTCTTCCGGCCAGCCACCCTCCAGCAGCGCCCGTTTGAACAGCTCGGCGACCAGCGGTGTCTGGTTACCTTCGCCCTCAACGGAACGCAGAGCGATTGCCTGTTTCGACAGCTCCAGCACTTGAGCCTCCGCGGCAGGATGGATTTGGGCATGGACGAGCGTAGCGGCGAACAGGAATGCGCTGCCGGTTGCAGCAGTCATGATGGTGGATTTCAAAGGCAGAGTCCTCGGGTTAGGGCCGAACAATTCACGCAATGGGGTCAGCTGGTAATGGTCAAGTCTACTAGAAAAGGGGCCCCTTTTATTAGTGCATTGGCGGGACCAGAACGCAATTGAACGCTACCCAGCAAGGCTACTCAAACCCGTCCGAAAATAAAAACTCAATCAGGGCAACCCGGGTTGCTGTGAAGTTTAGATAGAACCACCAGCCGCTCACTTCTGCGTTGATATCCTTGTCGTTGTGCGCGGAACAGTTGGTGTTGTTCAGTCCTGGCGGATCGCCACCGGGTAGCAGTGCAGAAAGCGCTTGACCGCCGAACAGCGGCAGGCTAGCGGACAGAATCGTATTATTTGCATCGGCTTCTGTGAGGAACCCTTTGATTAGCCCGTTCACCAAGTTAGTGGCCGGCGAATCGACGAAGGTGGCCGCAATCTGGGCATCGTGCAGCAGCAGAGGGCTGCCGAAAAAGTCGAGAACGAAAGTACCGACTGGTGAGCTGAAGCAGGGTGCGGAGCTGTTGGTGACGGCGGGTGTGTAGGGGAACACCGTGCCTGCGATCGGCGCTAGGCATTGCCCGGTCGATAGCAGTGCGGCGAGGCCCGCGATGCCGGATGGAACAATAGAGCCCATGCATGTCGTGCTCGCGAGCGGTGCGGTGCAAGCGGCGCTGCCGCTATCCATCAAGTTCATGGGCAGCGATTGTTCCAGCGGTAGGAACTCGATCAGGGTCGACAGATCGAGTAAGCCATCCG
>JANOGQ010000394.1:0-8531 GCA_031406105.1 Lysobacterales bacterium
TTGGGCCGTTCCCAGCCATTGGTTTGGGTGTGTACTGCTCCCTGTTGGCGCAGTTTCCCGAACAGGGGGCTGCGACGGCAGTTACGCGCAGCCGGCAATTCTTCACCCGGCAGCGGCGTGTGGTAAGTCATGCGGTAATCCTGGAAGCCCTTGGCGCGCATGTAGTCCTGATCGGCGTAGATGCCGAAACGGCGTGGATCAAAGCCTGTCATGTTCAGTTCGGAATCGCCATACAGCATCCACTGTGCCAGGTATTTGCCGCAGCCCGCACCTTGGGCGATACCGAAGGAAGAGCCGCAGCACAACCAGAAATTCTTCAGGCCGGCCACGGGACCCAGCAAGGGAGGTCCATCAGCCGAATGCGGAATGGCGCCATTCACAATGCGCTTGATGCCTGCATCTTCCAGCACGGGCATGCGCTCCAGGGCGCGCCCCAGCCACGGCATCAGGCGGTCCAGGTCGGCACTAAACAACTCGCTGTCTGAATCCCAGTTGGGAAAGCCCCGCGGCGCCCAGGCTTCGGTCACGTTTTCCTGTTCGTATATGCCCACCAGCCCAGATTTCTGTTCCTGTCGTATATAGGCGGAAGCATAAGGATCGCGGATCACCGGGATTTCCGAATCAGAGGCAAGGAATTCTGCTACCGGCCCGGTGATGATGTAATGGTGTTCCAGGTTGGTGATGGGTAAATCCGCGCCGACCATTTGTGCCACTTGCCGGGCATAGCAGCCGGCTGCGTTGACCACGATTTCGGCAATGATGTTGCCCTTGGCGGTAACAACTTCCCACTCACCCGAGGGCAAGGGGCGGATATCCGTCACCCGGTTATGCCGCACTATGGTGGCTCCCAACTTGCTGGCACCCTTGGCCATGGCCTGGGTCAAGCCCGAAGGATCTGCATGGCCGTCATCCATGGTCCAGGCCCCGGCCAGCACTCCATCGGTGTTCATGAAGGGATTGAGCCGGCGTATTTCGGCCGGGTCGATGATCTCCATGCGAAAACCCACCTGGCGCGCGATACCACGCATGTAGCGGAACCAGTCCAGGTCGTGGTGCGTGCGGGCCAGGCGTATCCCGCCCGAACCATGCCAGCTGACATATTGACCGGTCAGTTCCTCCAGCCTGGGATAAAGCAGGTTGCCGTGGTGGTGGATCCTGGCCAGGTTGTAATTGCCCACCAGGCTGGGGCATTGCCCGGCGGCATGCCAGGTGGAGCCGGAGGTCAGTTCGCCTTTCTCGATCAGCATTAGATCGCTGCAGCCTTCCAGCGCGAGGTGATATAGCAGGCCTACACCCATGATGCCGCCACCGACGATGACAATTCTGGCGTGGTTTTTCAAGCTGGTTTGTTGCCTCGGTCAGGGGGAACACAATGAGTTTATTTAAAATTCAGGGCCAGGATTCAGCATCAAGACTCAGGATCGGGATTCAGGGCCAAGACTCAGGGCCAAGACTCAGGACTCAGGGCCAAGGTTCAGGATCAAAGCAACTCAAACGAATCCATATCATGGTCTCAATCCAGAAAAATTGATCTGATTTGAGTGCTGAAAGTCTGGCCTTGGCAGTTTAAACTGGAAAAGACATGGGGTCACCCACCAGAGTAAAGCGTGATGCAAGCTTGCGGCGGAGGGGTGTGCCAGAGCGACCAGGAGTGTAGCCATGCCAGGCAGATCCCATCAGCAATTGTCTTCAGGAATCATGGGTGATGTCTTGTTTCGCTTCTTCTTGTTTCGCTTCTGGTTTTATTCTGGCCCAGGTAGTTCCCGGGCCGCAATTCTGATCAGATCGCGCGCGGCCGCGCCTCTTTGGCTGGCTGTATGGGGCCTGCCAGTGCTTTTTCTGTTGCTGACGGCACCGCTGCATGCGCAGGATCAAGAGCATTCACCACGGACCCAGGGCCAGGCGCTTACCAGTGCACTGGCGCTGCAAGTGTTCGTGAAAGAGGGTTGTCCGCACTGCGCTGCAGCCAAGTCCTACCTGGCGGACTTGGAAAAACAAAGGCCAGACCTGCGCATGGTGTTTCGTTCGGTGGATCAGGATACTGCAGCGGCTGAAGATCTGCTGCGCTACTCCAAAGCTGCGGGCGTGTGGCCACCGGGGGTGCCGACCTTTGTCTTCAATGAGCAGGTACTGGTGGGTTTCACAGATGCAAAGCGCAGCGGACCGGAAATCCTGGCCTTGATAGATCGCCAGTTGCTTACGGAAAAGAGTGTTGAGACGGGCTGGTTCGGGACTGTCTCGGTCGAACGCCTGGGGCTGCCGATGTTTACCCTGGCGCTGGGGTTGTTGGACGGGTTCAATCCCTGTGCCATGTGGGTTTTACTATTCCTGCTGTCGCTGCTGATACACCTGCATGATCGTCGGCGTATGGCTCTGGTCGCTGGCACCTTCGTGCTGATCAGTGGCCTGGTCTATTTTGCCTTCATGGCTGCCTGGCTCAACGTATTCCTGCTGGTGGGTATGTCAGCCGCTGTTCGACTGGCGCTGGGGCTGACGGCACTGCTGATCGGTGTGATCAATGTCAAAGACTTTCTGGCCCCCGGGCATGGAGTTTCTTTGTCCATTCCCGCATCCGCCAAGCCCGGCCTGTATGTCCGCATGCGGGCTATCCTCAGCGCTGAACGACTGCTGCCCTCGTTGGCCGGGGTCGCCGTTCTGGCGGTCGTGGTGAACTTCATTGAACTGCTGTGCACTGCCGGTTTACCCGCCATTTACACGGCGGTACTTGCCCAGCAGGATCTCAGTACCGGCGCCCATTATGCCTACCTGGGTTTGTACATACTCGGCTACATCGTGGATGATGCCTTGATGGTAACACTGGCGGTAGTAGCTCTGAGTAACCGCAAGTTGTCGGAACAGACTGGTCGCTGGCTCAAGCTCCTCAGTGGTGCAGTGATGCTGGCATTGGGAGCCATCCTGATCCTGCGCCCCGAATGGTTGTTGTAACGATTGCGGCCTATCATACGGATCAGAATAAAGTGGTCTTGTTTGGCACAAGCCAGGCAATTATTCCGTGATTTTGGATTCTGGGATGGCTCTTTTGACGCGAATCCTGTTGCTGCCCACTTCCTTGTTGTTGAGGTTTTTCATGGCTGCCTTGGATTCTCCAGGGCTGGGCATTTCAACAAAACCGAAGCCTTTGGACTTGCCAGTGTATTTGTCATTCACAAGGGTGCATGACTGCACTTTGCCAAAGGCTTCGAATAAAGCGCGGAGCTCTGTTTCGCTTGTGTTGCGGTCGAGGTTGCGTACTAATAGTTTCATGATCTCGCTCTGGCTGGTTTGATAAATGCATTTTGGATGCAGGAAAAAAATGAATCGGATACTTCACCAGCTACATGTTAATCCTTCCACGGCTGTGCGTTGTGCCGGATAAGGTGCTCGCCACTGCAGGCCCGCTCCATCCCAGAAATATACATCAGGGCCGCTATGATTTCGCAGCCCTCTGCAAGAGCTGCCCGGAGCTTAAAACTTTCCTCACGCGCAACCCGAAAGGGGAAGACACCATAGACTTCAGTGACAGCCAGGCTGTCCTGTGTCTGAACCGGGCGCTGCTGGCACACCACTATCACATTGCCAATTGGCAAATCCCGCAAGGCTACCTTTGCCCACCCATTCCGGGCCGTGCGGATTACATCCACTATGCAGCAGATTTATTGGTTGCTGCAGCTGGGCAGCAGGCACCAACGGGAAAAAAGATCAAAGTGCTCGACATCGGTGTCGGTGCCAATTGTATCTATCCCATCATCGGCAGCCAGAGTTATGGCTGGAAGTTTGTCGGTACGGATATCGATCCGCTTGCGCTCAAGGTGGCGGAAGTGATCGTGCAGTCCAATCCGCGCTTGAGTAAGCTGGTCACCTTACGCCTGCAAAAGGATGCTAACGCGGTGTTCAAGGGTGTCATCCAGCCAGATGATTACTTTGATCTGACGCTATGCAATCCGCCATTTCACGCCTCCAGGGCTGAGGCCGAGCAGGCTAATCAGCGCAAGAGTGAGCGGCTGAACAGGGGCACAATGAATGGGCCCAGAACTGAATTCGGCAATGAATTTGACGATGAACCTGGGAAAAAGCGTGGGGATAACACACTGAGTCAGCTGAATTTTGGCGGCCAAAGCCATGAACTCTGTTGCAACGGCGGCGAGCTCGGCTTTCTCACGCGCATGATCACCGAAAGCCTGGAGTTTTCTCAGCAGGTGTATTGTTTCACCAGCCTGGTGTCAAAAAAGGAAAATGTTGCACCGCTGCGGAAGTTGTTATCCCGTTCAGGCGCAACAAAAGTGGATGTGGTTGCGGCCAGCCAGGGGCAGAAGGTCAGCCGCGTGCTGGCATGGAGCTTTTTAACGGCCCAGCAAGTGCAGGCGTGGTTGCAGCAGCGCGGTTAATGATTTAAATGTGGGGCATAGAGTAGTCACAGAGCTTCCTTAAGGCAACTCTGATTTATTGAGAGTTGCCGCGGTACAAGGATGTGCGTGCTCTGATGCTTCAGGGACGAATTAATCAGAGCTTCCTTAAGTTAAACAGGCTGGGGCATTGGACTCTGCCCCTTCAACTACCCGATCTCACCAGGATGCACCGATGAATCAAAACGATATTCTGCGTCGACTCCGCTACACCCTTGATCTCGACGATTCGAAAATGATCGCCCTGTTTAGCCTGGTGGAGCATGAAGTCACACGGGCGCAGATCAGCAACTGGCTGAAGAAAGATGATGATCCGGATTATCAACAATTGAGCGATCCGGAGCTGGCCAACTTTCTCAATGGCCTGATTATTGATAAAAGAGGTAAGAAAGACGGGCCTGTGCCTGGACCGGAAAAACAGCTGAACAACAACACGATTTTTGCCAAGTTGAAAATCGCCTTCAACCTCAAGGCCGAAGATACGCTGGCCATCCTCGCCATGAATGACTATACCCTCAGCAAACACGAACTCAGTGCCTTCTTCCGCAAACCTGGCCACAAGCATTTCCAGGCCTGCAAAGACCAGGTTCTGCGTAACTTCCTTAAGGGCTTGCAGTTGAAATATCGCCCCTGAAATGGCTTACAAAACCTGCAATCTATACTGAACAGTAGTTTTAGTGTCCTGTGCCAGTGCAATGGAAACTATAAGGGCTAACTCGAGGGCATGCTGATTGACTGTGAGATGTTTCTTGGCGGATGTTTGCGCTGGCGCTCTGCTCAAGCCAGGTCTGGCGGATCAGGACTAAAAGAAATTTTTCAAGCTGCCCCACTGACAAGGGGCAGGTTCAGCATGCTCCCTCTACTGCAAGGCCAGGCTTGATTCAAAGCCGTCGCTGAAAAAGTAAACGGTGTCGATCGAAAGTCCATCCAGGTCGCCTGCAGCGAAGGTCAAATCCAGGTTCACGGAAGCGTCGAAAACAAGGCTCCAGGCGCTTCCGTTGAGTGCCACCACATCTTCATCGTCAAAATTGACCGTTGAGAGTTTTCCGCTCGTCTCAAACGAGAAGTAGAACGTTTCACTGAGCGGATCGTAATCAAAACCGTCGACATCATGCGTTGCGGGGACTCCGTTCGCGGAGCCATCAAAATACATCGTCCAGCCCGAGCCTGTCCAGACGACCAGATCTTCGTCGTCGACGGTCAACGGGCCGGGCAGGGTTGCAGAAACATCGAGCGACACGACGGTTTGGGGAACGCCGCCGATGATCACACGCGCCACGGCGTCGATCGAAGTACCGCGGGGCACTCCGGCCGCGGAACCGTCAAAGAAAAGCGAGAAGGTCGATCCATTCCACGCCATCAAGTCCTCTGGGCCCGCGGTCAGGCCTCCGCCAAAGTCGACAAAAGTGTCCAGCGCAAAAATGCCGCCCACGCCCTCTTCGCGCTCAATCGCGGTGACGTCGGCATTCGCCGGCAAAGTCCCCAGATCGATCAACGTGATCGTTGAAGGCAAGGTCACTTTCCGGGCGTCTTCGTCACTGATTGTTGTCGATCCGGATCTCCAGTGGATGTCGTTGGAAACACTGATCGCTTCCAGCTGCGCGAACGCCGAGGTGGAACACAGCATTCCGAGGTGCAACCAAAGAACCGCCGAGTATCGGAAAAGCGCCGACGGCAACTTGACAGCGTCCCGGCCGGAACTCATGGGTTTG
The DNA here is from genome assembly GCA_031406105.1 of Lysobacterales bacterium. Taxonomy (GTDB): domain Bacteria; phylum Pseudomonadota; class Gammaproteobacteria; order Xanthomonadales; family SZUA-36; genus JAWXBM01. Next base: position 6,116 of record JANOGQ010000394.1, read on the forward strand.
CGGGGCAGACTGGCCCACCGCAACTGTTGGAAACGTCTGGGATCTGGTAAACGTTGCCAGGGCCAACGAAACAATTGCTGCCGCTACAGCCGCCGAAATAGTTCCCCGAGATGGGGCAGGTACCACTGCAATTAAGCTGACCGCCGACATTGTCGAAGCTCACGGAGTTGCTGACGTAGCCACTCACGTCGAATCCGAAGCCGCCGTTGTGGCTCGCTACGCTGTTTTCTATCCGCAGGGCATGGATGCCACCGGTGAGGTTGTTTCTACTCGAGGTACCCGTCACGAATGAATTGAGTGCTTCAATCCCCATGAAGTTGCGGCTCGCAACCACATTGCGCACCACTCCTCCCTGTACGAGGAATGCGGCGCCACCATTGTGTTCAAACGTCACGTTTTCGATGTGGGCTCCGAAAAGTCCCGTGCCGTAACCGCCCATCCCACGGATGAAGCCATTGCGCAGGAAGATGAATTGATCGCTGCTTTGGGAAGTAATTCCCTGGCCGCTGCCGCCGACCGGGGTGCAGGTTATGCCACAAAAGGTCGGGCCGATAATCGCAAAGCCATTCAAATCAATGGTGGCCACTGTGCTCGCCCCACCTACCACGATCGCCGTCACGTTTTTCGCTACCTCCGGATCGAGGAAGGTGAGGTCCAGGTTGCTGGTCAGCCGGTAACTGCCACTACTGTCGAGCGTCACCGGAAATTGCGGGCTGTCAGTCGCAGTGACACCGCCGGCGATCGCCTTGGCCTGGTTGATTTCGATAACGCCGTCAATGGCGAAGGCAGGTGTCGAGAACAGCGTGGCGAGAAGTAAAATTGACAACATGAAACGACATGGATTGAGCATGAGCCCCTCTCCCTACGGCGAGACGTGCGAATATCCTGTGCTTCTATTTTCGGGATGTCAATCAAGGCCTCGAATCAAGGGATTTCAATTTCTCGCCGACCTTTAGGGCAACTCTGGTTTATTCAGAGTTGCCGCGGTACAAGGATGCACCACCATTTTCTATGATTGTAAATCATTGAAAATGAAGCAGAACAAAAATCACATTTTTTGTTTTGCGTGCTCTGATGCTTCAGGGACGAATTAATCAGAGCTTCCTTAGTTCATTTACCCTTCATCCAGTGATATCGGTTTCGGGATAATAATGACCGCTAAACAGCCTTTCTATGGGTAAGGCATAGCTGAGCATCAAACCCAGGAGCAACGGTATGAATACTGCATTGGCAAAACGCAGAGCAGCCAGACTGACAATTATGGTAATGAGCCACAAAGCTGCGCTGCGCAGATTGGCCGGGGCCCCGGCGTGGCGTCTGTCTCGTTCAGGGCCGTCTCGGGTAGGGTAGTGACAGGCCCGATGTCGCTGTCGGTCATAGGCTGGGCGTCACTGACTTCAGACTCTGGATGGCATTCATGCGCATTCCCTCGGTGGGGCGGGCTGTGATCGCGGCGAAGTCCGCTTGCGCCCCGCGAGCTCGATTCGCTGGGTGTGTCTGAAAACGTCCTGCCTATCTGTTCGCTACAACACATAGTGAATCGATCGCATCCTGGCCGCGGTTCAGGGTTGAGCTCGGGGAGCTGCCGGGTTTGTCCCGGTTGCCGAATTCGGGCATCATCAAATCAGAGAAGCGTTATTGCAGATCGCGGTGGCACCAGCCAATGAAAAAGAAAAAGCAGACTATGTGTGTGGCAACGGTGGTGGCCCTGCTGGGAATTACATCGCTGGCAGCGGATACAGTGGCGCTCACCGCGGCAAGGGACACCACGATATTCTCGCGGAATAACCAGGCCAGCAACGCCCTCGGCGTTCTTTTTACCAGCACAACCAACCAGGGCAACATCCGTCGCAGCCTGCTGGCTTTCGACGTTGCTGCGGTTGTCCCTGCAGGTTCAACCGTCACTGCTGCTGTGCTGACGCTTACATTGAACGAGGCCGCCGGAGATGGCATGGATCTCGACCACCGTCTGCATCGGTTGCGGCAGGAATGGGGCGAGGGTACTTCATTCTCCACCAGCGGCAACGGCGCCGCGGCCACCAGCGGCGACGCGACCTGGTCTGCCCGCCTGTTCCCGGACACATTGTGGTCTGCAACCGGCGGAGATTTCGAGGCAACACCCAGCGCCAACGCGGTGGTTGGCGATTCTTCCGGCCCCATCGCCTGGGGATCGACACCGCTGATGATTGCCAATGTGCAACAGTGGCTGGATTTCCCTGACGAAAATCATGGCTGGATCGTTCTCGGTAATGAAAACGTGCCCGGAACAGCCCGGAAATTTGTCAACCGCGAGGATGCTGACCCTGCTATCCGGCCAACGCTGACCATTGTGTTCACCGTTCCCCCACCCCCAGAACCCGCCACCTTCATAGTCACAAAGGAATGGCTGATTGTCGGCGCCGCAGCAGCAGAAGTT
>JANOGQ010000434.1:0-2315 GCA_031406105.1 Lysobacterales bacterium
CTCAAAACTGACCTGGTATACGCCAGTTTCATCGGCATCGATGCGATGCGGGCTGGCCCAGCAGCGAAGCAGCACGCCGTGCGTTTGAGCAAACCCACATGGCTGAAAGCGGCAGACTGGCAGGCACTGGTCGCTTTTTTGAGCTTGAAGCCGACCAGGTATTCAAAGCCATAGGGCAACACTTTGACGATACTGTGCTGGATTCAGACGATAGTCCTGCTATTGAAAATGGCCGCATTCGTATTGACAGCGAGCGACGCACCAGCCTGCCCGGCGTCTGGGCCGGTGGCGATTGTGTTCCTGGCAAAGACCTCACGGTTAGCGCCGTGCAGGACGGTAAACTGGCCGCTTTGAGCATGCACCAGTTCCTCATGACCCAGGGCAGCGAGTAGGACCATGGCAAATCTGCAATGCAGCATCGCAGGCATCACCTCACCCAATCCTTTCTGGCTGGCTTCGGCACCGCCGACCGACAAGCAGGTCAATGTCGAACGCGCCTTTGAAGCCGGCTGGGGTGGTGTGGTGTGGAAGACCCTGGGCGAAGACGGGCCGCCGGTGGTTAACGTCTGCTCGCGTTATGGCTCAGTCGACTACAACGGCACCCGCATGATGGGCCTGAACAACATCGAGCTGATCACCGATCGTCCGCTGCAGATCAACCTCGATGAAATCAGCGCTGTCAAAAAAGCCTGGCCCGACCGCGCCATGGTGGTTTCATTGATGGTGCCCTGCACTGAACAGGCCTGGCGCGACATACTCAAACGGGTTGAACAGACCGGTTGCGACGGTGTGGAGCTGAATTTTGGTTGTCCACATGGCATGAGTGAGCGTGGCATGGGTTCAGCCGTTGGCCAGGTGCCGCAGTATATCCAGGACGTCACGGGCTGGTGCAAAACCCACACCCGGCTGCCAGTGTTCGTCAAGCTCACGCCCAATATTTCCAATATCAGATACCCGGCTCGTGCGGCCCATGCTGGCGGCGCGGATGCGGTGTCACTGATCAATACCATCAACTCGATAACCGGCATTGACCTCGACAATTTCGCACCCATGCCCACCGTGGCCAGCAAAGGCACGCATGGTGGCTATTGTGGCCCGGCGGTCAAACCCATCGCGCTTTCCATGGTGTCGGAAATTGCCCGGGATGAGCAAACGCGCGGCATGCCTATTTCCGGCATAGGCGGCATCAGCAGTTGGCGCGATGCAGCAGAATTCATTGCCATGGGCTGTGGTTCAGTACAGGTTTGCACCGCGGCCATGCATCACGGCTTCAGGATCATTGATGACTTTTGCGACGGCCTGAGTAACTGGATGGACAGCAAGGGCTATGCCCGACTGGATGATTTCCGCGGCCGCGCCGTAGCCAATACCACCGACTGGCAGTACCTGGACCTGAATTACAAGACCCTGGCACACATTGACCAGGACAAGTGCATTGAATGCGGGCTCTGCCATATCGCCTGTGAAGATGCTTCTCACCAGGCCATTTCGCACCACAAGGTAAATGGCAAGCGCGTCTACACGGTGATCAATGAGGAATGCGTGGGCTGCAACCTCTGTGCCCTGGTCTGCCCGGTACCCGATTGCATCAGCATGGTCGAAGTGGATACCGGCAAGCCCTACCTGAACTGGACCCAACACCCCAACAACCCTATGCGCAGCTAGAAGGAGCGCCCATGGCACACCGCAGCCGCCTCGCCGGATTCATTATCGATTGCCAGACAGACGACCTCGACGCCGCCGCTGCCTTCTGGTCTGCGGCCTTGGGTATGCCCATCAACCCACACGACATTCCGGCCGAGGATGCTTATGTTCACCTCGACGCCTCACCCACCGAATTGCATGTGGAAGTGCAAAGAGTGGATCACCCCAGCCGGGTGCACCTCGATATTGAAAGCGATGATATTTCAGCCGAGGTGGCCCGTCTGGAAGCGCTGGGCGCAAAGCGTTTATCGAAAATTCACAGCTGGGTGGTGATGGAGGCCCCTACCGGCCAGCGTTTCTGCGTGGTGCGCAAACAAAATCCGGGTTTCGAGCAAGCCGCCAATCACTGGGATTGAAACATAGCCCCGCAGTCAGTATGGATCAGGCCTTGAGTGGATCGTGATGCCCCTGCACCAGCCAGTCCGGGTACCAGTTATAAAACAAGGGGCTTAAAAACGGTGCTGGCTTGAACGGTCGCCAGTCCTTGTCGGCTTGCGCCAGACGGTCGGTAATGGCGATATCCGTGCCACAGAACATGCGCCTGGTCTTCCTGCCTCCGTACAGCCCCGAGCTCAATCCCGCCGAACACCTTTGGGAAGCGCTGCGCGAGG
>JANOGQ010000413.1:0-8796 GCA_031406105.1 Lysobacterales bacterium
TTGAAATTGTCGGAGTAGGATTTCTTGTGGGTTCTCACGGGTGGCTCCACGGCCACCATGTAAGCCAGGCCCTTGCGCTGGGCGTAGGCGATGGCTTCGTCTTTGGTGGCGAAGTTCAGTTTCAGTTGCTGGCGCGTGTCACTTGACGATGTCCAGCCCATCAGCGGGTCCCGGGTGCGCGCCGCTTCAGATTCAAATTCAAGAACCCAGCTTTCAGACTTGGCAGCGGCAACCCCGCACTGGGTGCGCCAAACCTGACCGATGACATCTGGCTTTACGGCGCCAGTCCGGAAGACATAATGTATGGAATCCGCCATGGTCGTAATGGTCAAATGCCAGCTCACGAAAATCTTCTGAGTGAAGAGCGCCGGCGCCTGTTGGCAGCCTATGTGGCCGGACTGTCAGCCGCTGAAGGCCGCTAAAGCACAGTGTGCCTGCCAAGCCCCTGCCAGCTATGACCAGCCATGACTAGAACAGATCATGGAGTACCCGGTCGCTGGAATCACCGGCAACGCGACCTTGGCATAATCTCCTGGATTTCTTTTCTGTCTGCTTGCGTGGGTACCGTTATCATTTTTGCCGTACTGGATCCAGAAGCCCTGAACGATGCCTGGGTATTGCCCTGGCAGATGGGTCGCGAGTTGGCATACAGTCTGGGGTTCCTGTTCCTGCTGCTGGTTTCCCTGCTGGCCAGTGGCCTGACGGTGTTCATGATTCGCACCGGCCCTGCCAAAGGGCATTACCACGGCAAAGGCCGAAGTGCACCACCACAGACAGACCCTCATGCCGCTAAAGACCCGGAACTGCAACTGGATCCCGGAGAGTGGCGTGAGTGATGAGTTACTGGTGCGGGAAAGTCTGTATCGTAAAGAACCCAAGATTTACCCCCATCATGTGACGGGCCGCTTCGCCCGTTTACGCAAGCTGGCGATGAACCTTTTACTGGGTTTGTTCTATTTCCTGCCGTGGTTCCAGGTTGGCTCGCAGCAGGCTGTGCTGTTTGATCTGCCGGCCCGTAAATTTTACATACTCGGGTTGACTTTCTGGCCACAGGATTTCATATACCTGGCCTTGTTGCTGATCAGTGCAGGACTTTCTTTGTTCTTTTTCACGGCTGTTGCGGGTCGGTTGTGGTGTGGCTTCGCCTGCCCACAAACCGTCTGGACCGAAGCATTCCTGATAATGGAGCGATGGACTGAAGGCAACCGGCAGAAGCGCATCAAGCTGGATCAGGCTCCGTGGAGCCTGAACAAGCTGGCACGCAAATCCAGCAAACAAATCTTGTGGATAGCTTTTTCCATGTGGACCGGTTTTACCTTTGTGGGATTTTTCACGCCCATCAGGGAATTGGCGGACGGCATCATGTCATTGTCATTGGGGCCGTGGGAAACGTTCTGGGGCATTTTCTACAGCTTTGCAACCTATGGAAATGCTGGCTATATGCGTGAACAGGTGTGCAAGTATATGTGCCCCTATGCGCGCTTCCAGAGCGCCATGTTTGATCGTGAGACCCTGATCATTTCCTACGACGAAAAACGTGGTGAACCGCGCGGCAGTCGCAAGAAAGGCAGCGATCCGTCTCTGTCGGGCCTGGGAGACTGCATAGGCTGTACCTTGTGTGTGCAGGTCTGCCCCACTGGCATCGATATCCGCAATGGCCTGCAATATGAATGTATTGCCTGTGCGGCCTGTGTGGATATCTGTGACCAGGTGATGGACAAGATGGAGTATCCGCGCGGACTTATACGCTATACCACGGAAAATGCGCTGCAGGGGAAACCTTCCCGCATCCTTCGTCTGCGGGTGTTGATCTATGCTGTCTTACTGCTGGCCATTATCAGTTCAACCCTCTGGGCGATGACTCACCGCATGCCACTGAGGGCTGATATGATCCATGACCGTAACGCCCTGTATCATGAATTGCCAGATGGACAGATTGAAAACGTCTACACGCTGAAAATCACCAACATGGATGACTTCGACCACCAATACACGCTCACAGCTCTTCAGCACCCGGAAATCAAATTCGATTTAGCCCGGCCCCTGCAACTGGCAGCAGGTGAAGTTGGCGGCTTTTCGGTGCGTATCCGCATGCCACGCAGCGCGGGGCAGGGCACGCAAAAACTGCAACTTGAACTGGCATCTGACGACAACCCGGCCATTCACAAAAAAATCAAAGCTACCCTGTTACTACCAACAGAAAGCAGTTCTGTACCATGAAGCAGATTCAGGCCCCAATGGATAACAGCCTGGAGATCAGGCCCTGGTTCCGCGAACCTTGGGTTTGGTTCATCATTGCCCTGCCCGCTGCCGCAGTGGTGGGATGTGCCATCACCATTTGGCTGGCCATTACGCGGCCCGATTATCTGATTGTTGATGACAAACAATATCAACAGATACGGGCAGAACTGCAAGCCACTTCGGAACAGCAGGACACCCTGCCGGGCCACGTCGATGGCGACAGCTGAGCAATCCTGCTATCACTGTGGCGAAGCTCTCCCGGTCAATTCGAATCTCCAGTTAGACATCGAAGGTGTGGCGCAGCCGATGTGCTGCCGGGGTTGCCTGGCTGTAGCCTCGGTCATTGCTGGCTCTGGCCTGGTCAATTATTACCGTCACCGCCAGCAGTTGGCGGTCAAAGCCAATGAAGATGCAGCAGCCAATGCGATGGCTTGGCGCGGTATTGATGAACGCGAAAGTTTGTGGGGTAGCGCAGCCAAAAGTGACGGTCGCGACTTGTTACTGCAAGTCAGCGGCATTCGTTGTGCAGCCTGTGCCTGGTTGATTCGCAGTCACCTTGAAAAGCAGCCTGGTGTGCTGGCGGTGCAGGTGGATGTGGACACCGGGTTCTGCAGAATTCAGTGGAACCCCGCAGAAACCCGCATGAGTGAACTGGCCAGCTGCCTGTTCGAACTGGGATACACACCGCATTTACCCCTGGCACAGGCTGAAGAAGATGGCCGGCGCCAGGAGCGAACTGAGTCGCTGAAACGCCTGAGCGTGGCTGGACTGGGCATGATGCAGGTGATGATGTATGCGGTGGGTTTGTATGCGGGAGATGCCTACGGCATAGAACCGGCCGCCCGCGGTTTTCTGGCCTGGGTAAGTATGCTGGTCAGTTTTCCGGTACTGCTGTACTCCGGCACGGTATTCTTCAGCGGCGCCTGGCGGGGAATCCGTGCGGGTCGACCCGGCATGGATTTACCGGTCGCTCTGGCTATTGGCCTGGCTTTCCTGGCCAGTTGTTACCAGTTTTTCATGGGCGGTGGCCAGGTCTGGTTTGACTCGGTGGTAATGTTCATTTTCTTCCTCAGCCTGGGCAGACATGTGGAACTGGTCTTGCGTCAGCGCAACATGCAAGCCGGAACTGCGCTGGCGCGACTGCTGCCGGAGTGGGCCAACAAGCTGGATGAGGAATATCGTATCCAGCGGGTGCTCGTGCTGGATCTGCAGCCTCGTGATAGTGTCAGAGTGACGGCAGGCTCGCCTTTTCCGGCCGATGGCATTCTTTTGAGCGGTAATACCGAGGTTGATGAGTCACTTTTGACCGGTGAATCAGTACCCATCCGCAAGAAAACAGGCGATAGCGCTATCGCTGGCAGTATCAACCTGACACAGAGTGTCGACCTGCAGGTCTTGGCCAGCCATGAACAATCTATCGTTTCCAGCCTCGGAAGGCTGTTAATGGCCACTCAGGCGAAACGTCGGGATGATCGGGATGTTCCAGACTGGCTGGTGCCCGGATTCATCAGCGCTGTATTGCTCGTCACAATGGCTGCCTGGCTGTATTGGCAATGGCAAGATCCGGCCAGGGCTTTTGCGGTGGCCCTGGCAGTGCTGGTGGTAAGTTGCCCCTGCGCCCTGTCGCTGGCCTTACCCGTGGTGCGATCGGCAGCCAGCCTGAGTTTGTTGAAGCAAGGCATTCTTCTGACCCGGCCGGCGGCTTTGTTTGATCTGTTGAAGGTCGATTGTGTGGTATTCGATAAAACCGGCACGCTAACTCTGGGCCAGCCCGAAATTCAAAAAATTGAAATAAACCCTTTGCGCAGTGACCACAATCCGCAATCCGCATTGGGCTTGGCTGCTGCAATGGAATCCCACTCCAGTCATGCCTTGGCCAGCGCATTCCGCACGAATACGCCGCTGGATAAATTGGGCGCAGTCAGCAACTTCCCGGGGCAGGGCCTCGAAACTGCCCGTTCCGGACGAAGAATCCGCCTGGGTAAAATGCAATTTGCTCTGGATAAAGCGGGTCCATCTGAGGCCCGGATTACGAGCCCATCGGCCGGGCAATCTGAAGATTTGCATTTTTCGGACCAGGCGATCTGGCTGGCCGACAATGAGGGCTGGATAGCCCGTTTTGAATGGTCCGACGCTTTCCGGCCCGGCGCCGAGCAGGCCATTGAGGGACTGCGAAAGGCCGGCCTGCAGCTCAGTATCTGTTCGGGTGACAGCGCTGTTAAGGTTGCAGATTGCGCCCGGTCGCTGCAGATAGACGATTTCAGATCACGTCAATCTCCCGAAGATAAAATTAATTATATCAATGAATTAAAGAGTAAATCTAAGAATATACTTATGATTGGTGATGGCATTAATGACGCGCCTGTTCTGGCCGCCGCCAATGTTTCTATTACAGTTCATGGCGCCAGCGAACTGGCCAATAGTGCGGCCGATGTGATATTGACAGGAGCCTCTTTGCACGGTGTACAGAGGTGCTTCAGTGCGGCTCACAAGGCACATGAACTGGTCTGGCAAAATATCAGCTGGGCCTTGATTTATAACATTTCCGCTCTGCCGCTGGCGGTCAGTGGCATGTTACAACCCTGGATGGCAGCCTTGGGGATGTCGGCCAGTTCCTTGCTGGTGGTGTTGAATGCTACCCGTATGCACCGAAGTGCAAAATCCGCTCTGCAGCAAGCAGCTGCCGCTGACAGAAGCTGGGCCAAGGCATGAACATGTTGTACCTGCTCATATTGCTTGCCCTGGGGCTGTTCGCTGTCGCCATCTGGGCCTTGTTCTGGGCAATCAGCGAGCGGCAATTTGATGATCTGGAATCACAAGGCTGGAGTGTGGTGCTGGACGATGACCAGAAACCACCGCCATCCGCCGCGCCACAGGATCGGAGCCAATCCCCTGCACCAACTGCAGAAGACCCGGCAACATGATCCGCCTGCAAGCGCCAAACGGGCCCGTATTGGGGTATTGCAGGCCAACCTGTTCGAATGAACAGGTAATGAGCGCATGACAGACTGGCAGTCTGTTCTGTTGCCGCTATGGCTGACCGCATTCATGGCCGGCGTGTTGGGCAGCGGACACTGCTTTGCTATGTGTGGCGGTATTGCAGGCAGTCTTGGTGTTGCTGCCCGGAGAAACTCAAATTCGGGCAAATCGGGTTCAGTCAGAACCGGGCAGGGTAACGCTGGATGGGGCAATTCTGGAGAAGGCAAAGCTGGAGAGGGCAGGCACCTTGCAGCCACCGCGTGGAAGGCGCTGCAGTTCAACCTGGGCCGCATCTGCGGCTATGCCATCACAGGTGCCCTCATCGCCCTGCTGCTTGGCAGTTTCAGTCGATTGCCTGGTTTGCAGTGGCTGGCTGTTTTGCTGCGCGGAATGAGCGGGTTGCTGGTTTTACTGATTGGTTTTCGATTCCTGTTTGACTGGCGCGGGCTCGATGTCATAGAGCGCTGCGGAGCGCTGGTATGGATGCGCGTGGCACCATTGGCAAACCGTTTTGCCACCAGTTCCGCCGGAGCAGGCCGTTTCATGCTGGGCCTGTGCTGGGGCTTCCTGCCCTGTGGCCTCGTTTATACGCTGCTGCTGACTGCAGCATCAACCGCCAACGCCGCGACCGGTGCCTCGGTCATGCTGGCTTTCGGCCTGGGAACCTTGCCATCCATGTTGGGCTTGACGCTGGCTGCCCCGGCACTGGCCACCGTCCTTAAAGACCGTGATTTCCGACGTTTTATCGGCCTCAGCCTGGTTCTGCTGGCAGCCTGGATGTTGTTTTCCACTTACAGCATGGGCGGATTTGGGCCTGCAGTAGAAGGCTCCGCGCATCGTCATTAGCACCATCATTAACAATTGATAGCTGCTTGCAGGCATGCCAAGCTGAGCATTGTTCTTCAGACCAGGAAATCATGCGACAAATGCCCGCAACGGTTTGGCGACTGACCATCGCCTTCGCTCTGATGATGTCAGGCACCTCGATGATGGTGCTGATCGCTGGCATTATCGGAACGGAATTTGCTCCCTCCGTCAATCTGGCTACCTTGCCCATCGCGCTGGTCATAGTCGGTGTTGCTGCCTCGACCCTACCCACAGGAAAATTGTTGGGCCACTATGGGCGCCGCCCGGTATTCCTGGCCTACGGATTGTTGGCGATTTTGGGTGGCTTTCTGGCCGTGATCAGTTTGATTCTCAATAGCTTTATCGGCTTCTGCGGAGCTGCACTTGTCATCGGTTGGGCCGCTGCTGCGGGGCATCAATATCGTTTTGCTGCACTCGAAGCCGTTGAACCAGAGCAGGCACACAAAGCCACTTCAGCCTTGTTGATGGGAGGCATTCTGGGTGCATTTGTCGGGCCGGAGCTTGCGGTACTAGGACGTCACCTGCTGGCAGCCGAGTTCGCGGGCTCTTATTTGCTATTGATGGTTGCTTACGGCTTTGGTCTGTTGTTCATCAGCGGCTATAATGACCGCCACGATGTCAGCCAGCCGTCGCCGGGGCAGGGCAGAGCCCTGGCAGTGATTCTGGCAACACCGCAGATCCGTCTGGCCATTGCTGCAGCGGCCCTGGCCTATGCCATCATGAGCTTTATCATGACCGCCACGCCAATCAGCATGCACAACCATTCGGGTCACAGCCTGGAGGCCACCAAGTTTGTGATCCAGTCGCACATCGCGGCGATGTATCTGCCTTCCATGTTGTTCGGTTGGTTATTTGCCCGCCTGGGCTTTTTCGGGATGTTCTGGACTGGCACGCTGATCTTCGCGCTATGCCTGGGCGTGGCACTGCTGGGCAACCAACTGCTTAACTACTGGCTGTCACTGGTTTTGCTGGGCATAGGCTGGAATTTCCTGTTCCTGGCCGGCACCAATTTGCTGCCGCAGGGTTACCGGCCAGAAGAACGCTTCAGAGTGCAGTCCATGAATGATTTCCTGGTCTTCACCGTACAAGCCACCGTTGCCCTGAGTGCCGGCTGGTTTGTGGCGCAATTGGGCTGGCAGGGATTGCTATGGAGTTGCGTGCCTCTGCTGCTGGTCTTTGTGGTTTTATTGTGGTTGTGGAGGGGGGCTCTGGATTCGCCCCTTAAGCCGAATATCCCCCCAGCAGATTCTGATGTTTAAATTCGTATAATGTATATTATGTTAAAAGGAATAGTGAATCATGCATGACCACACACAGAAGACCGTTCGAATTGTCGGCGTGCCACTCGACCTGGGTGCCAGTCGTCGCGGTACTGATATGGGGCCTTCTGCTCTGCGTATTGCTGGTCTGGGCGCTGCTCTGCGCCGATTAGGCTACACAGTGGCTCGTGAACCGCGATCCGCCATAACGGCACGCCGGCCGAGACCACCGACCAGCTCTCCGGCATCGAGCAGATCATCGGCGCCCAGTTCGCCGACACCATCATCGGCGGCGGGCAGACCTACACCGGGCGCTTCCACGACTTCGTCTCGCAGCACTTCACCGGCAACGGCGGCGCCGACTCCATCGACGGCGGCGCGGCCGACGGCCAGTACAGCGCCATGAGCTTCGGCAACGCCAACATCGGGGTCAGCGTCAACCTGGCCGGCACCACCGCGAGCGACGGCACCGATGCGGACACGGTGACGGGCGGCGTCCAGGCCAACACCGACAGTTTCGCCAACATCGACGAGGTGCAGGGCTCCGCGTTCAACGACACGCTGGTCGGCGGCGGCCAGAGCAAGAGCTTCTCCGGCCAGCTCTCTGAAACGTTCCGCGGCACCGCGGGCAACGACTCGGTCGACGGTTCGGCCGGCGAGGACCGCGTGGACTACCGCTTCAGCACCGGCGCGGCCAACGTCACGCTGGGCAACGGCACGCTGGGCGGGAGCGCGAGCGACGGCCAGGGCGGCACCGACACGCTGAGGAACGTCGAGGCGGTACGCGGCTCGGCCTTCGCCGACACCCTCACCGGCGGCGGCACGCACAACACCGGCACCATCTACGACTACGAAGTGTTCGAGGGCATGGAAGGCAACGACATCATCAGCGGCGGCACGGGCTTCGACATCGCCGTGTACGGCGCCTCCGATGGCGGCGTCATCGTGAATCTCTCGAACCTCGACCAGACGGTCGGCGCGCTCATCGTCCAGGCGGGCACGGCGCTGGACGGATTCGGCACCAAGGACACGCTGCTCGGCGTCGAGCAGGTCATCGGCTCGGACTACGCCGACACCATTTTCGGCTCCAACAGCCTGACCGACCGCGAGGCGTTCCGCGGCGGCGCCGGCAACGACCTGATCTTCGGCGGCGGCGGCAACGACGGCGCGTTCTACAACGGATCGCCCAACGCGGTCTATGTAAACCTCGGCGGCGGCTTCGCCAACGACGGTTACGGCGACGTCGATACCCTGGTCGACATCGAGGCGGCGCGCGGCTCGATCTTCAACGACACGCTGCTCGGCGGCGGCAGCGGGAACGAAAGCTTCGAGGGCATCCAGGGCAACGACAGCATCGACGCCCGGCGGTCTGTGACTCGGTCAGCATCGTTCGCGCCGCGCTAAGGAAACGCAGTGCGTCGCGGACACGCGCTAAGGCGACATCCGCTCC
>JANOGQ010000437.1:0-5646 GCA_031406105.1 Lysobacterales bacterium
TGTAAATACAGGCTGGGGTCGATTTCGGAGTTACACACTAATTCGTGACCGACAGCTCTTACAACCATCAAGCTGCTACTCCCGCTGGTATACCAGCTCGCCCTCAAAGAAAGTTGCATCGACCTGCGTTTCCGCAATATCGATGCCCTTACCCGCTTCATAGAGCTCAATGATGTTGCGATCCAGCACCGCCAGGTCCGCCTTCTTGCCCACCTCAATTGTGCCGGTAAGGCTTTCCTGCTTCAGCGCGCGAGCGCCAGTGATCGTATAGGCAGCAATCATCTGGTGGATATCAATGGTTTCGTTGGCATTCAACACATTGCCATCATAGCCCTGGCGGGTCACACCGACCGCCATATTAATGAAAGGCCGTGGTGAACGATCGTCGACCGGCGCATCGCTGCCCGCCGCAGTCGCTGCACCGGCCTGCATCATGCTGCGCACCGGATAGCTGTTTTTCATGTGGTAGCTCGCCGGATCATAAATGCCGCCTTCAGCGGTGACATCGCTGAGAAACGGCATCACTGTAAGGTCGTAAGGAGGGTTGGTCAGCATCCAGGCATAAGTCCAGGCCAGGTACAGCCCCAGCTTGCCAATGCGCTTCTGATCGTCCGGATGCACCAGCTGCAAATGCGCCAGGGCATGCCGCGCCGGGTTGCTGCCATCAGCCGGAGTAACCTGCTCAAGGGCGTCCACCGCCGCGCGTATGGCACGATCGCCAATGGCGTGGATGTGAATGGTGAAGCCAGCAGCGTCCAGCTGTTTTACGTACTCCATCATGAAGTCCTGCTGATCTGCCAGTACGCCATAGGAAATCGTGCACTGGCCGGGGTGAAAACCATGCTCGGCGCGGAAAGCAGCGCGTGCTGCGGCGTCGTCAAAGCGTTCTTTATTGGCGCGGGTTTCCACGCACAAGGGACTGGCGGTATCCACGTAGCCCACCACGTCCAGCGCTCCCGACTCGGGATCGAAATTGAACCGCGGCTGGCGATAAGCTTCCAGCACGGCTGCGTTGGGCAAAGTAGGCGGCGTGCCATAAGGATTGCCTTCGATGACGCCATCGGAAAAAATCTTTACACCACTGCCATCAATCAATGCGCTGTTTGCAAACATGGCACGTGTTGAATTCAGATCTTCAATCATCTGGTCGATACTCACCTGGCCGCTGAGGGAGTCGGTGTAATCCGCTGGGTCAAGACGATTGGCAATCTGCAGGCGGAAGCGCATTCTGCCTGAATCTTCAAATTCCTTGAGATACGGCAGGAAGGCCGGATTCAGCGCTGCATCCTGTACCGAAGTAATGCCGTGGCGCGCCATTTCCTGGCCAATATCCGGCAACAATACCGCCAGCTTGGCGGGATCGCGGCGCGGGCCCGCATTCAGCAGGCCACGCGCCTGCTCGTGCAATTCGCCATTGGGTTGGCCGCTGTCGTTTACACCAACCAGGTCTTTGTACTCGACAAATACACCCGCCAGGCTGGCCGCACTCAGGCCCACGGTATTGCCCTGCGCATCCATGGCTGAGGCCAGGGCCAGACTGTTGGCTGCGCCGTGATGGCCGTCATTGCCCCACAGGATGATAGGGTGCTGATCGGAAACAGCATCCAGCGCAGTTCGCAAATCCGGCAGGTTTTTTGAGATCTGGTTGCCTTCGGAAAAATTCCACATATCAACCGGCAACCATTCACCCGGCGCCAGCTGGTAACGTTGTATGCACTCCTGCAGATACGGGACCATGTCTTCCAGGCTCATGGCCTGGGAG
Organism: Lysobacterales bacterium; assembly: GCA_031406105.1. Lineage (GTDB taxonomy): Bacteria > Pseudomonadota > Gammaproteobacteria > Xanthomonadales > SZUA-36 > JAWXBM01. Next base: position 1,763 of record JANOGQ010000437.1, read on the forward strand.
CGCAGTGAACATACATCCGGCTCGACAATGCCAAAGACGTGCATGTGAATGTCGTGCAGTCCGGGTAACACCATGCGGCCATCGAGCTGAAAGATTTCCGTTTCCGGCCCGATGTAACGCGAAACTTCCTCATCACTGCCGGTCGCCTGTATCAAGCCGTCTTTGATGGCCACCGCCTGGACTACGTTCTGCCCGGCATCCACGGTATAGACATAACCACCCAGCAGGACCTGATCTGCGGACTCTTCGCCGGCTGTTGCAGATTCATCCTGTTGCTCACAGGCTGCGAGTAAAACCGAAAGCAACAGAACTACAACTGGTTTAGCAGCTCGCATGAAACACTCCATCAACGCTGGCCCGGCTCAGATTGCCGAAAGGGAATCGTCATCATACCCATCGTCAGGCAGAGCGCAAATGCTGTCAGAGCGAAGCGGGTAAGCAAATAACTGGTTTAGAATGTGCCGCTGCGCTTTTCATGCATGCCTGAAGGTATGATCATTTCCTATGAGTGATTTGACCACCGGTCCTGTCGGTACCCATTTGCGGCGCCAGACCCAGGCTTTCGCAGTGGGACTGGTGGCCATTTTCTCATTTGAAGCAGTCAATCTGTTTTTCATTTCCCGTCTCGGTGATGCACCGCTGGCCGCGGTCAGCTTCACCCTCCCCATCATCTGGCTGGTGTACGGCATTGGCATCGGTTTTGAGGCTGGAGCAGCCTCGGTGATTTCGCGCGCCATAGGCAGGCGCGATCTGGAGCATGCCAAACGCCTCACTACCGACAGTGCAGTGTTGGCCACCAGCGTATTGGGGGTGATGGGCATTATCGGATTGCTCACCATAGACCCGGTCTTCAAGTTATTGGGCGCCACCCCTGAACTGATGCCGGCCATTCATGAATACATGAAAGTCTGGTACTGGCTGGCTCCCATGGATGCCTGCCTGTGGACTTGCCTGGCATCCTTGCGGGCACGCGGGAGGGCTGATCTGGAGGCCAAAATCATCACCTGCGCTGCGCTCATCAACCTGGTGCTGGATCCCATATTCATTTTTGGCCTGTTCGGCTTTCCACGTCTCGAAGTCATGGGCGCTGCCCTGGCCACGCTGGTGGCCAATGCCTGCATATTGACGTTTACCCTGTGGTATCTGGGTGTACACATGAAATTGTTTGCCAGTCTGGTTGCGCCTTTCAAAACCATTCTCGCTTCGTGGAAACACATGCTGAGTATCGGCCTGCCCGCGATATATACCAATACCATCATTCCGCTGTCAGCAGCCATCGTGGTTTCCCTGATCGCTGGCTACGGTGTGGACGCAGTAGCAGGCTATGGAGTGGCTGCTCGCATCGAACCATTTGCTTTGTTGGTTTTCTATTCCATGTCTGCGGTGGTCAGTCCGTTTTTCGGGCAGAACTTTGGTGCCGGACATTTCGACCGGTTGCTGGAAGCCCGCCGGCTGATCACACGATTCTGCATCGCCTACGGCATTACACTGACGACTCTGATGTTCCTGTTCGCCAGGCCATTGACCGGAGTGTTCAGCGAATCCGATGCTATTCGCGAAGTTGCCATGGACTATTTGTGGCTGGTGTCACTGGGCTATGGCGCCCATGGCATTACCATGTCGATGAATTCCGCTTTCAACGGCATGGGCCGTCCCCTGCCAGCGGTCGTCATAACCTCCAGCCGGGTTTTGCTGCTGTTTTTACCCCTGGTCCTGCTGGGGCGCTGGCTGTTTGACATCAATGGAATTTTTATTGCCACTACCATCTGCAATCTGGTGCTGGCTATGTTGGCCTGGTGGTGGCTGGGGCGGCATATCCACGAACAACAACTGCGGGCAAAATCTTCGTAGGAGGCCGCTCTCGGGCATCCTGCCCTACGCGGCACCGGTGCATCCCTGCACAATGCGGCCTTGGCCGTGATAACCGAATTATGGTTCGGCTCCAAGGAGCCTGCTACATCGCGATGGATGTGGCGAGGTTCGGGCTGTTGGGATTGACGTCTATGCTGCGATCACGTGGTGAAACCACCAGATCCATATCTTCCATGGGAATTGCGCCAAACAGCACTTGCGGACCCATCACCAGAGCTCCGCCAAAACCGGTGCGATTCTTGAATCGAATCTGGATGGGGCCAACGTAAGGAACCGAGTGGATGGTGCCGTCTGCCAACATCACTTCACGATGTTCCAGCACTTCCAGTCCCAGTTGATGTTGCACATGCTGTGGAATCACCAAGTGTACAGAACCTGTGTCAGCCAAAGCATCTACTTCAAGAGGAATGATTTGTGCATCGCGTGGATTGGTCAATATGACTTTGGTATTCACGATTCCCATGTTGGCACTCCTCTGCTCAAAAAACAATCAATATCCTGGCTTAAAGCCTGATTGTTTTCGTCAACTAATGCATCAGCAATCAGCTTGCTGTTTGTAAGAAATCAACTGGATAAATCAGCCGTGTGCGGCCCAGGCATCCTCCACCCATTGCCTGATTTGCAGGGCCTCCTGCCAACGATCGGAGAGCTCCAGGCCATCAGCGCCGGTGATGGCATAGGGCGGCGGCCCGAGTTCACAGAGAAACACCAGGGTGGCGTCATCAGTGTTGCGCAGTTTCCATTGCCGCATGCCTTCAGCCCACCAGGCACGGAACTGCTCCACCCACTTCTGATGTTGTGAAAATCCAATCTGCACCTGCACCTGCTCGCTACTGGCCACGCGGCCCTGAATGCAGTCAGAGCGTTGCAGGATGCGCTGGAAGTAATCCCGGTCGCGCCCACTCAATGGCAAACGAATTTCACGATCCACCACAAAATGCGAGAGATCGGCACAAAGGCGCATCTCGGGAACTGCATCCATCAGCAGTACCGTATAACCCAGATCATTGAGCAGACTGTCGCGATGTGTTTCAAACAACAGCGGGATTCCCACACTGGCTGCATCAGCCAGCCAGCGGCGCACCATATCCGCACCTTCATCCACCTCCAGCGGAATCAAAGTACCCAATGCGTTGACGTGGCAAGCTTGCATTTCCCGCGCAAATTCCAGCAAGGGGCGCATTTCCTCCAGTGCGTGTGGAAATACATTCACCATGCAATTCAGCCCATGCTGCTCAAACAGTGGTTTGAGTTTCAGCATGTCGTCAATTTCAGCCAGGGCCGGATCTATGCACACACCGTGATAGCCCGCTTCTGCAATGCGTTGGAAATGCTCTGCTACCGGTGGTTCCGGCTGGCCGGGAATACGCCGGTCCATGGCCCACAGGGATTGGAAGATTTCCAGCTTTTGCATCTCAATCAATGCCGATAAGCCGCATCAGAACGAGGTGAGGAATGAAACTGCATTGCCGCCATAGTTGCGTGCGTGCTGGCAGGAGCGCAGGTAATCTGCACCCATCGCCCCCTGCTCCTTGTCCAGCGGGCCTCCTTCATGCATCACCCGATAGACGCGATAGCGATGGTACATTTTCAGCTGGGCACTGAAGGGTATGAATCGTTGCGGATCGCGGCCAAACGTCTTTTCATCAAACTCCGGCAGGCGGTACCAGGATACCGTAGGCCGCGCATGATGGGCATTGTGAAAACCGAAGTTCAATACCAGCCAGTTCAGCGGAATCACTCGCAGGGACAGGGGGCAGCTGAAGGTATGTTCCTGCTCAGTAGCGCGACCACCAAAACGTGAGGGGGGCTTGTCTTCGAACAGGCTGGGGTTGGGGCCATAATCATGATGAGTGCTGTCCATCAGGCGCAGCACATGCAGCAGGATGAAATAGGCCAGCACATAGCCAATGGCCACCCTGGGGTAAAACCAGGCGAGTGCAACAAAGATGCTGCCGCGGATCAGGATCACGAGCATATTTCGCGCCCGCTGGTCACGTCGCTGCGGGATG
>JANOGQ010000446.1:0-2513 GCA_031406105.1 Lysobacterales bacterium
ACAACGAAAAGATTGTGTACCACTTCGTGACGGACATAGATCGGCGCCCCGAACAGCTCCAAGGCACGCTCGACGATTTCAATGGCACGATCGACTCCAGCACAGAAACCCCGAGGATTGGCGAGCAATATGTTCAAGTCGCGGATTTCCGCGCGCGCAAAGTCTGCAGCAGCGCATCGAGTACTAAAAGGATAAGCCCGCAAGTAATCGCAGAATCGGCCACATTGAAAACGGGCCAATGCCAGCCTTTGTAAAACACATCAATAAAATCGACTACAAAGCCCAGTTGAATCCGGTCTATAAGGTTGCCTATTGCGCCACCGATCACCAAGGCCAGGGCCAGGCCGGTAAGCCATTCACGACGCGGCAGGCGCAATACCCAGATGATCAATATGAGGCTGACAACAGATGCCATGATGGTAAAAAACCAACGCTGCCAGCCGCCAGCGTTGCTGAGAAAACTGAAGGCAGCACCGTAATTATGCGCCAGTGTCAAATTCAGCCAGGGCCATACTTCCTGCGGCCGGTACAAAGTCAGAACTTCGCTGGCCCAGGCTTTGGTGACCATGTCGGCCCAGACCACCGCGGCTGACACAAACAACCACAACCACGAGTATGGAGCGGGCGGTTTCCGCTCCGGTACCCGTTTTTGGGCAGGCATAGCCTGTTCCTGGCCCGCATTCACTCAGGCCACCCGCCGGTGCTCACCTGCACCACTGACGTTTTCCACACAGCGCAGGCAAGCATCCGGATGCTCTGGATCAGCGCCGACATCGACGCGGTAATGCCAGCACCGTACGCATTTTTCATGCTCAGAGGGAACGACCACAAGTGCTATTTCCCCGCCATCCAGTTTCACCCGCTCAGCCTCGTCCGGAGCAGTTTCCAAAGCATGCACGCGAGCATCCGATGTAATCAGTACAAAACGCAATTCATCGCCCAGCCAATCCAGGGCCTCTTTGTATTCGCCACTCAACCAAAGGTCAACTTCGACTGCCAGCGACGAGCCAACCGCACCGGAGCGCCTGACCTGCTCAATGGAACGGCTCACAGCCTCACGCAGTTCGAGTATCCGCTGCCAGCGCGCTCTTTCAACAGCAGCTTGATCCAGCTCAAACAAACCCTGCCACCAGGTTTCCAACAGTACGCTCTCGCTGCGCTGTCCCGGCACATGAGCATGGATTTCTTCAGCAGTAAAACTCAGTACCGGCGCGATCCAGCGCAGCATGGCTTCCAGCACATGATACATGGCAGTTTGGGCAGAGCGTCGCGGCAAGCTTTCGGCCCCGGTGGTATAAAGCCTGTCCTTGATGATATCGAGATAAAAGGCGCCCATATCAAAAGCACAGAAATGATGCACTTTCTGGTAAACCTGCAGGAATTGATAATCATCGTAGGCTTGCTGCACTTCGTTTTGTAATTGCAGCGCCCGATCAATTGCCCAGCGATCCAGTGGCAGTATTTTCTCTGCCGCCAAAGCGTGGGAAGGATCAAAGCCATGGAGATTACCCAACAGGAAGCGTGCGGTATTGCGAATGCGTCGATAGGCATCCGAGACGCGTTTAAGAATTTCCTCTGAAACGCTCATCTCACCACGGTAATCAGCAGCAGCCACCCACAAACGCAGCACGTCTGCGCCCAGCGAATTCATCACCTTGCCGGGCAGCATGACATTGCCCAGCGACTTAGACATTTTACGACCATCAGCATCAACCACGAAGCCGTGGGTCAGAACTTGTTTGTAGGGTGCTGCACCATGCATGGCAACTGAAGTGAGCAAGGAACTCTGGAACCAGCCGCGGTGCTGATCAGAACCTTCCAGATACATGTCGGCAGGTCGCTGCAGATCTGCTCTTTCATCCAGCACACAGTGATGCGAAACTCCGGAATCAAACCATACATCGAGAATGTCGTTCACTCGTTGCCACTGGGCTGAATCCACGCCAAGCCTCTGGTAAATACCCTCAGCGAACCAGCAATCCACACCTTCCTGCTCTACCAATTGTGCAACCTGCTGCATCAGTTGCTGAGTTTGCGGATGCAGTTCACCACTGGTCTTATTCACAAACAGGGTGATGGGTACGCCCCAGGTGCGCTGCCGCGAAATGCACCAATCCGGGCGATTCTGCACCATACCCCTGATACGCTCCTCACCCCAGCCCGGCACCCAGCGAACATCTGCTATTGCCTCCAGCGCATTTTTGCGCAAATTGGCCTGATCCATACTGATAAACCACTGCGGGGTTACGCGATATGCTGTTGGTGTTTTGTGCCGCCAGCAATGGGGATAGCTGTGCTCAAAGGCTTCATTGAACAGCAAGACGCCATTGGTCTGCAGCAATTCAGTGATCGTCTCGTTAGCTTTCCACACCCATTGCCCGGCAAACAGCTCAGTATCTGCCAGATACACTCCGTCTGGCCCCACCGGGTTGCTGATGGGCAGATCATATTTCTGGCCGATCTGGAAATCTTCTTCACCGTGGCCGGGTGCTGTATGCACTGCCCCCGTACCC
>JANOGQ010000440.1:0-23709 GCA_031406105.1 Lysobacterales bacterium
GCCACAATCCCGACCGGCGGCATCGGCGCCACGGTGAACATCCGCACGGCGCGGCCGCTGGAAACTGGCAATGCCGTGAGCCTCGGTGCCAAGGGCGTGTACGACACGGCCGGCGACACGGATGCCTGGGCACCGGAGGTCTCCGGTATCTTCAGCCGCACCTTCGCCGATGACACCATCGGCATCGCGCTCTCGGCGGTGTACCAGGAACGCGAGTACGGATATGACCAGGCCGGTACTACGAGCGGCTGGATTCCCGAGAATCGCCTCGACCCGGGCTGGCAGGCCCTGCCTGCACCCGGAGCGACCATGTTTAACGGCGTAACGGTCACGGCCAATTCGCCTTATGTGAACAACCCGGCGGGGCGCGACGATGTGCTTTACTCGCTCCCGCAGAACCTGACCTACATCACGGTAGACGGCGAGCGGGAACGCCTGAACAGCCAGCTGGTGCTGCAATTCCGGCCCACCGACCGCCTTGAGATGACGCTGGATTACACCTACTCAGAACTCGAGGTGCAGGAGCGTCGCAACGACCTCAGCATCTGGTTCATCCAGTGCGGCCTCTGCGGCGGCAGCGCCGGGTCCTTCACGGACGGCCCGATCTCGACCCCGCTGACCTGGTCCGAGAACTTTAGCGGACGCGACGTCGGTTCCGGCGGCGGCCGCGACGGCTTCAAGACGGAGCTCGATTCCATAGGCTTCAACGCCGAGTGGGATTTCTCTGATAACCTGCTGTTCCACTTTGATTACCACGATTCCACTTCCGAATCCGGCAGCGCGAACCCCTTTGGCTCGAGCTCCGTAATCGGCGGTGTGCTGTTCACCACCGGCGGTCGCGCAGGGGTCGATTACAGCCAGGACCTGCCGGTCATGATACTGGACCTGCCCGCAGGAGACTTTGCTGCCGCGAACATGTTGACCGGCGGCGCGGCGTTCCGTAACAGTTACCAGAAATCGGAGGTCGAACAGATCGACCTGGGCGGCCGCTGGGACATCGACGACTCCAATAGCCTCGACTTCGGCGTGACCTCCACGGAGGTCAACAACCGCAGCGCTTTCTCGAACGTCCAATACGACAACTGGGGGGGTATCGGTTCTCCCGCAGACTACCCGGACAGTCTCTGGCAGATCCGCGACGTGCGTTCGCTGTTTAGTGGCATTCCGGGCTCCGAAAGGACCGACCTCGTGAACCAGATGTTCATATGGAACTTCGCCGACGTGGCTGCAGCTCGCCAGGCCGCGACGGGCCAGTCCATGGCAGCGAATCCGAACTTCACGGACGACCTGCGGACCACCGAAGAAAGCATGAGCGCCTACGTCCAGCTCAGTAGGAGGTTCGATATCGGCACAAGGAACGCCAACGTGCGCGTCGGGGCGCGCTACGAGAGCACGGACGTGGATTCCAGCGCGCTGGTACCGATTCCGGAGTACATCAATTGGGTGGGTGCAAACGAGTTCGCCATCACCTATGGCGCGCCCGACTTCACCTCCCTCGATGGCAGTTACGAATACTTTTTGCCGAGTATCGACTTTGACGTCGGCTTGTCCGAAAACCTGATTTTACGCGCCAGCTACTCGCACACGATCGGCCGGCCCGACTGGAAGTCCATCCAGGGTGGTCAGACCCTGAATACCTTGGTCCGGCGCGACTTCGGTAACGGTAACCAGGGTAATCCGGCGCTGCTGCCGCTGGAGTCGAAGAACTACGACCTCTCCCTCGAGTGGTATTACGCCGAAGGGAGCTATGTCTCCGCCGCCTATTTCTACAAGGACACCTCCAACTACGTTGGCGTGTCCACGGTCGAGCAAACCCCGTTTGACCTGCCGCATCCCGGCCAAGGCGCGTGGTACAACCAATGCAACGCCGCGACCGGCGGCGCCTTCGACGCGGGCAAGATTCGCCAGTGCATCTTCGAAACCTACGGTGATTCGCAGTTCGTGAACATCACGGGCACGGATGCTGCCGGTAACTTCACCGGCACGATCCAGGGTATTCCCGGCCAGGATCCGGCCGCGCTGTTCCTGATCAACCTTCCGTCCAACCAGAAGGACGCCAAGATCGACGGCCTCGAACTCGCTGTGCAGCACCTCTGGGGTGACAGCGGTTTCGGCACCATTCTGAACTACACCTTCGTCGACTCGGATATCAGCTACGATAATTTCGAGACGAACAATCAGTTTGCGATTCTCGGCCTCAGTGACTCTGCCAACGCGGTCATGTTCTATGACAAGCACGGCTTCATCGCCCGCGTCGCCTACAACTGGCGGGACGAATTCCTGGCCAACACGGTGGACGGCAACGGTATCGGCAACCCGACTTATATCGACGCATACGGCCAGTACGACGCGATCGTCAGCTATACCTTCAGCAACGACATAACGCTGTTTGCGGAGGGGATCAACCTGACCGACGAGTACTCCCGGTCTTTCAGTCGCCGCCAGGAGCAGGTCCAGTACGTAACGAATCTCGGAGCCCGCTACGGCGTCGGAGTGCGCTGGACGTTCTGAGTCCAGCCGACAAGGCAGGAAGAAAAAGCTGCTGATTTTGGCAGCTTTTTTGTTCCAGGCTCTTGTAAAATATCGTTGACCATGCAAGACGTCCACATCACCGTCAACCAGAATGCCGCGCTCAACATCCTCCATATCGGTCACGCTCGCACTCCGATCATCGTGATCGATGATTTCGTGGCGGATACGACGCCCCTGATCCGGTGCGCTGGCGAAGCGGTGGCGAGCTACGGACCTGACGACACGTCGATGTATCCGGGCATCCGCACGAAGCTGCCGCAGACCTATGTGCGGAGCGTACTGAACGCCCTCTTCCGACTGTTGTTCCAGGTTTACCAGGTTCCCGCCGATTTGGGTCTGAAACCCGTTAACGCCGTTTTTTCCCTGATTGCGACGGCGGAGGAGGAACTTGAACTGAAGCAATGCGCCCCGCATTTCGACAGTACGCGGCCGTATTACCTGGCCGTGCTGCATTACCTCAACGACGGCCCATTCTGCGACACGGGCTTGTTCCGGCATCGGGAAACCGGTTTTGAACGCATTACGGAGGGCAACCTCGAGCGCTACATCCGCTCACGGGAGGAACACCTCCAACGGGTTGGTGCGCCGGAAAAGGCCTACATCAAGGACAGCAATGAGCAATTCGAGCTCTACGACCGAATTGCTTATCGAGCCAACCGCCTCGTGGTGTATCCCGGCAACCTGCTTCACTCGGGCCTGGTGGATCCGCAGGTCGACATCGATCCTGATCCTGCAACCGGGCGCCTGACAGCAAATATCTTCGCAGACTTTGTGCCACTCGACGAGACCCTTTCACGGTGAGCGGGCGCGTGCGGCATATCGTCATCGTCGGCGGTGGCTCCGCGGGGTGGCTGACCGCGGGTGTTATCGCTGCCGCCCATCGCGTTCCGGACAACCCGGAGCTGACCGTCACGCTGGTCGAGTCCCCCGACGTCAACATCCTGGGCGTGGGCGAGGGAACCTGGCCGTCGATGCGCGATACTCTGCGGCGGATGGGCGTGTCGGAAACGGCGTTTATTCGTGAGTGCGATGCGTCCTTCAAGCAGGCTTCGAAGTTCGTCGGCTGGGTGACGGGGGAAGCTGACGACGCCTATTACCACCCCTTCGTCGCACCACAGGGTTATGGCGAGATCGATGTCGCCGCCGGTTGGGCGGAGCTGGCCGCCGGGCGACCCTTCGCGGACGTGGTCTGCTTTCAGCCGACGCTGTGCGAAAACGGCAAGGCGCCGAAGCAGAACACTACGCCGGAATTCGCGGCGGTCGCGAACTATGCCTATCATCTCGACGCAGGGAAGTTTAGCGCTTTTCTTCAAAAACATTGCGTCGAGCGCCTTGGCGTGCGCCACCTCCAGGCCCACGTGGAGAACGTGGACAGTCACGACAACGGCGACATAAGGGGCTTGAAGACCCGGGAAAAGGGTCTGGTCGAGGGCGATCTGTTCATCGACTGCACCGGTTTTCGCTCCCTCCTGCTGCACGGCCACTACGGTATACCCAGCATCAGCACCCGCAATCACCTGTTTTGCGATACCGCCCTGGCCGTGCAGGTGCCGTACGATGAGGCGTCCAGTCCCATCGCTTCACATACCATCAGTACCGCGCAGGAGGCGGGCTGGATCTGGGACATTGGCCTGCCGACACGACGCGGCGTGGGGCATGTCTACTCCAGCAGCCACACCACGGACCAAGCAGCGGAGCGCGGACTCTCCGAGTACGTACGCCGCAGCTCAGGTTCCAGATTGGAGACGCTCGGGGCCACCCGGCGCATTGCCCTGAATCCGGCCTACCGTGAAAAGTTCTGGCACCGGAACTGCGTAGCGGTTGGCATCTCGGCGGGTTTCGTCGAGCCCCTGGAGGCCTCCGCGCTGGCGCTGATCGAGCTTTCCGCACGCATGATCGGCGACGAACTGCCGCCGACGCGCGAACTGATGGACGTGGTGGCGAGGCGCTTCAACGAGCGTTTTACGTATCGCTGGGAGCGCATCGTCGATTTTCTCAAGCTGCATTATGTTCTGAGCCAACGGCAGGACACGGCCTTCTGGATCGAGAATCGCGAGGAGACGAGTGTCCCTGAGCGACTGCGTGAATTATTGGCCTTGTGGCGCTATCGTGCCCCGAGCAGTCGTGATTTTTACCAGATCGAAGAGATTTTTCCCGCCGCCAGCCACCTCTACGTTCTGCACGGCATGGGATTCGAACGTGCCAACTGCCACAATGGCAGGGCTACGGCGGATCCCCTGGCTGCGGCCAGGTATTTCGAGGAGACGGCGCAACTGAAAAGTAAATATCTCGCCGGGCTTCCGGATAACCGGAAACTCATTCAACACGTATCGTCGCGCGGGCTGCGGCGGATCTGACCGGCGCTGCGAGCGCGCTGCAAGCAGGAGTCGATTGACGCCATGGCCAACTACAAATTATTGAACAACGTCGACCACATGGGTCTCAAGATCATCATCGACCGCTCTGCCGAACTCGGTGACAAGGTGTGGTTCTCAGTGACATTTCCCAACGAATTCAGAAATCTCCAGAACTTTTACCCAATTGTTTTTACACGAAATGTCGAGTCGGACGAGTACCAGGCCGTAGCCTTGTTCGGGTTCGCGGAGGGCGAAAATCTGTTCCTGGGCGAATCCGGCCAGGGGTGGAATGCGAGCTATATACCATTGAACGTTATGCGTATGCCCTTCCTCATCGGTTTCCAGGATCAGGAGCAGGACGGGCAGAAGGTACGCGAGCCCGTCATCACCTTCGACATGGACAACCCTCGGGTGAACCGGGAACACGGCGAAGCCCTGTTTCTCGAGCATGGCGGCAACAGCCCTTACCTCGAGCAGGTGGCCTCGATTCTCAAGGTGCTGCACGAAGGGGTTAACCGCGGAGAAATGTTTTACCAGGCCCTGGTAAAACACGATCTCATCGAATCTTTCGTCATGGACGTCGAACTCGAGGATGGCTCAGAGAACCGCCTGTCGGGTTTCTACACGATCAACGAGGACGTGCTGCGCGAACTCGGCGGCGAGGTACTGGAAGATTTGAACCGCCGCGGCTACCTCGAGGCGATTTATATGGTCATTGCCTCGATGGGCAATCTGCAGGCCATGGTTAACGAGAAAAATCGGCGTTACCGGGTCGAGGAGCATGCATAGCGCATTGCGCCAGGTCACCTCGGTGGACGGGGCGCGTCCCGATGCGCTGCCGCCGGAGGTGTGTGAACCCAAGAGCCCCGTGGTCCTGCGCGGATTGGCCGCCGAGTGGCCGGTGGTCCAGGCAGCAAGACGGTCTGATGCAGACGCTCTGACCTACCTGCGACGCTTTTACCTCGATGCCACGGTTAACGCCGTTCGTCTGCCGGCCCGCCACCACGGTCGCGTGTTCTACAACGAGGCTATGAGCGGCTTCAATTTCGAGTCTCTGCGCCTGCCACTGGGCGACGTTCTGGACGAGCTGGAAGGCTACGGCGGTGACGCAGGCGCACCGACCCTGTACGTGGGGTCTACCACCGTCGATACCTGCCTGCCCGGTTTCCGGGCGGAGAACGATCTCTCGGTGCCGGGACAGGACCCACTTGTGAGCATCTGGCTCGGCAACCGCTCGCGCGTCGCGGCGCACTGCGACCTGCCCGATAACATCGCCTGCTGCGTGGCGGGGCGCCGGCGCGTGCTGCTGTTTCCGCCGGATCAGATCGACAACCTGTACATCGGCCCGCTGGACTTCACTCCTGCCGGCCAGGCCATCAGCCTGGTTGATTTCGAAAACCCGGACTTCGACCGCTTTCCGCGCTTTGCCGAAGCGCTGATTCACGCGCAGGTGGCGGAGCTCGAACCCGGCGATGCCCTGGTCGTACCCAGCATGTGGTGGCACCACGTGGAGGCACTGGACGCCTTCAACGTGTTGATCAATTACTGGTGGCGCCGGGCGGCCGCCTGGATGGATTCGCCCGCCAACGTGCTGGAATATGCGCTTCTTGCAATCCGCGACCTCCCCGCGGAGCAGCGGCAAGCCTGGCGGGCGTGGTTCGACCATTATGTGTTCGATTTCACTGAAGTTAACATAGCGCACATCCCCGCCGAGCGGCGTGGTGCGCTGGGAACCATCGATGCGCTGGAAGCGCGCAAGCTGCGGGCAAAGCTTCTGCGGAAGCTGAATCGTTGAACCGCAAGACCTGGAAAAGCGAGGACTGGATTTGAACAAGCACATCAAGAACATCGTTATCGTCGGCGGCGGCACGGCCGGCTGGATGGCAGCCGCGCTCCTCAGCAAAACCCTCGGCCAGGTGGTCAATGTCACACTGATCGAATCGGATCAGATCGGTACCGTCGGCGTCGGCGAGGCGACCATTCCGCCACTCGTGACTTACCTGCGCCTGCTCGACATCAAGGAGCAGGATTTCATGGCCGCGACCCAGGCGACCTTCAAGCTTGGAATTTCCTTCGAGAACTGGCGCCAGGTCAATGAAAACTACATCCACTCCTTTGGCAAAACCGGGACCGATCACTGGTCCGCCGGTTTCCAGCATTTCTGGCTGCGGGACCGCGAGCGTGGTTCGAAATTGGAATTCGGCGACTACTGCCTCGAGCTGATTGCGGCCCGCAAAAGCAAGTTCTCCCACCTGCCCAAGCAGGGGTTGAATTACGCGTTTCACATCGACGCGACGCTGTTTGCGCAGTTCCTGCGGAAATTCAGCGAGAAACTGGGTGCCAGACGCGTCGAGGGCAAAATCGTCAACGTCGCCACGGATTCGGAAACCGGTTTCGTCACTCGCCTCGACCTGGAATCGGGCGTCAGCGTGGAGGGGGATCTGTTCATCGATTGCACCGGTTTTCGCGGCCTGTTGATCGAGGAAACCCTGCACACGGGTTACGAGGACTGGACGCACTGGCTGCCCTGCGACAGCGCCGTGGCGCTGCAGACCGAGACGACGATCGAGGCCATTCCCTACACCCGGGCGATTGCCCATCACGCCGGATGGCAGTGGCGCATTCCCCTGCAGCATCGCGTTGGTAATGGCCTGGTTTACTGCAGCCGCTTCATGGATGACGACGAAGCCCGCCGGTACCTGCTCAAGAACATCAGCGGCGGCCACCGCGGCAAGCCGCGGGTGATCAAGTTTTGCACCGGCCGCCGCCTGAAGAACTGGAACAAAAACGTCGTGGCCCTCGGGCTCGCCAGCGGCTTCGTCGAGCCACTCGAGTCGACCAGCATTCACCTGATCCAGCGAGGCATGATTCGGCTGCTGCAGCTGTTCCCCCACCAGGGCATTTCCCAGGTGGACATCGACGAATACAATCGCCAGAGCAGCGAGGAAATCGCGCACATCCGCGACTTCATCATTCTCCACTACAAGGTCACGAACCGGGACGATACGCCGTTCTGGCGCCATTGCAGATCCATGGATATTCCTGAAAGCCTGGCCCATCGAATCCGCTTGTTCCGGGAAACCGGGAAGGTTTTCAACGTGGCCGGCGAGCTGTTCCATGAGAATTCCTGGATCCAGGTGATGATTGGACAGGGAATCATTCCGGCGCAGTATCATCCGGTGGCGGACGTTCTCAGTGACGAGCAACTGACCAAGTTCATGGCCGATATCAAGCAGCGCGTGGATCGCACGGTCAGCCAGTTACCGAACCACCAGACCTACGTGAACACTTACTGCAAGGCAGCAGTTTAAGGAGTCGTAAGTATCCGCTTGTGACAACTGCACGTAAAGGGTCACTGTTACTGAGCCTGCTGCTGGCCTGCGTTTCTGTTGCCGAATGTCGCGAGGCCGTGTGGGCGGTCAATGTGGGTGGCCCGGCATACCTGGCCAGCGACGGGACGCTTTATCGGGCTGAAGAGCACGTGTCAGGCGGCCACACGGGTCAAATCGAAACGGTACTGGGCGCGAGTGATGCCACGCTCTACCAGACCTATCGGCAAGGCAATATTCGAATAGACGCCCCGCTGCCATCCGGCCGCTATGACCTGACCTTTCTTTTTGCCGAGCCAGAGGACATGACTCCCGGTGAGCGCCAGTTCGATGTGTTCGTTGAAGGACAGAAAGTACTCGAGAATGCTGATGTCATGCTGATGCGTGATGGTAAGGTCAGGTCTGCCCTGACCGTTACTGTTCCTGACCTCATGGTGTCCGACGATGGCTTGAATATTCACCTGGAGACTGCGGGCTTACAGCCGATACTGAGTGGCCTCGTGGTGCGCAAAGCCGCGCCGGTAAACGCTTCCTGGAATCTCGTGTGGAGTGACGAATTCGACCAGGCTGGTGCACCGGACACAAAACGCTGGACCCTGGAAAACTGGCCCGCGGGTGTGGTGAATACGGAAGACCAGGCCTACACGCAACGCCTGAAAAATGCTCGCGTCGAAAACGGAACATTGATCATCGAGGCGCATCAGGAAAATTACCAGGGTGCCGATTACACTTCGGCTCGTTTGCAGTCAGCAGGCAAGGGGGATTTTCTTTATGGCCGGTTTGAAGTTCGCGCCAGGCTGCCCGCGGGCATAGGTACCTGGGCGGCCATCTGGATGTTGCCCAGCGATCCTTATACTTACGCTACCAACTGCTCTGCCGAAGAGATTGCGATTACTCATGGTAATTCCGAATGCAACGCCTGGCCGAATTCGGGAGAGATCGACATTATGGAGTTTGTGGGCTACCAGCAGGGAAACATCCATGCAACCGTGCATACATCGGCTTATTACTTTTCACTATGGAACCAGCGTAAGGGCCGCATCCTGATAGACCAGCTGCATGAAGAGTTTCACGTATATGCCCTTGAGTGGTCGCCGGAAAGGATCGACGTTTTTGTCGATGATTCGCTCTATTTCACGTATACAAGACAGGATTCCGACTGGCGCACCTGGCCTTTCGACAAACCATTTCATTTCATATTGAACCTCGCCATCGGCGGCAGCTGGGGCCGTGCTGGAGGACCTATTGATGATTCCATGTTTCCGCAGCAGATGGTGGTTGATTATGTTCGCGTTTATCAGCCGGCAGTCAAGTCAAGGCGAGCCAGACCTTGAGTTTCGTTTTGAAAGTATCCGGTTTGTGCATATCACATGGTTCCCATGTGCACTCGCTTGAGTTAGCATAGCGCCGTTCCCTGGGGGTGGCCCATTTCGGGCCTGAGATCTGCATGGCAGGAACCCTTCGAACCTGATCCGGTTAGTACCGGCGTAGGAAGAGGATGAACGTCATGAACTCCCCACTCCCTCCGTCATCAACCGGGTTCCACAGGCAACCCGGATTGGATGATGACTTTGGATTGTTCTAAGACCATTGTTTTTTGCCAAATGACGCTCTCAATTGCGCTGCTGAGCGCCGTTCCGGCCGTTTCTGCATCCGCCGAGGACAGGGTTCTGGAAGAGATTGTGGTTTCCGGCTACCGCCAGCTTGCGGCTCTGCAAGTGGACCTGAGCCTGACCGTGATGAGTGCAGAAACCATTGCCGCTGCCAGCATTGCCAATTTTGAAGAACTGCTGCCGCTGATACCCAACATGAACCTGTCCGGCGAGGCTTCACGCGCCCGCTACTTCCAGCTGCGCGGTGTGGGCGAGCGCGAGCAGTACGAAGGTGCACCCAATCCATCGGTGGGTTTTTTCATTGACGATATCGATCTGTCCGGTATTGGTGGCGTAGCCGGCCTGTTTGATATTGCCCAGCTTGAGGTGCTTAAGGGCCCGCAAAGCGCCCGCTATGGTGCCAGTGCTTTGGCGGGCGTGGTGTATATGCGCAGCACTGATCCCTCCGCCGAAACCAGTGCAGCTGCGGAACTCACATGGGGCAATGATGATCTGTTTATAAGTTCCGCAGCAGTGGGCGGTGCGCTGGCTGACAGCCTGCAGGCCCATGTTTCGGTGAGTGCGCTGCAACAGGATGGATTCCGCGATAACACGTATCTGCAGCGCGAGGATACCAACGGTCGTGACGAACTCACGGCGCGCACCAAGCTGAATTGGGATATCAGTGAGGACTGGTCCGCCCTGTTGAGCTTGCTTTTTATGGACTTCGATAACGGCTACGACGCCTTTACCGTGAGTAATGAGGCCATCACGCAGTCCGATAATCCCGGCCAGGACACTCAGGAAACACGCGCCAGCTCATTGCGGCTTGCTGGGCCCTTGAATGAGCAGATCGACTTCGTATCCATCAGCAGTTTCGCCGACAGCGATATTCACTATGGCTTTGATGGTGATTGGGGTAACACCGAATTCTGGGATGGCTACGGTGGCTACGTTTACGACTACCAGTACAGCAATCCCCGCCAGCGCAATTCGCTGAATCAGGAATTCCGTTTGCTGTCATCACCGCAAGGTCGATGGTTTGATGACAGCACGGACTGGGTTTTGGGCTTTTTCTGGCAGCAGCTGCAAGAAGACAACCAGATCTTCTCTAGCGGACTGTATGACGACAGTGCAGCAGAGAATTTTTGCGCGCCTTGCCTCACGGGCAGACAGCTGCAGAGCACCTTTCAGGCCGATACCTGGGCCTTGTTTGGCAGTCTCGATACTCAACTCGCTGAACGCTGGAACCTGGGCCTGGGCTGGCGCTTTGAACATTGGTCAGCGGATTACCAGGACCAGTGGGCGGATATCAACTACCCGGGCCAGCCGCCGGGAGGAAGCAGTTGCAGCCAGTTCGATTGTCAGCCGGATGAAGGTTTGTGGGGCGGGCATGCAACACTGGCTTATGACTTCACCCCGGCGCTGCGCGGCTATGCACGTGTGGCGCGGGGATTCAAAGCCGGGGGCTTCAATCCTTCACTGGCTGCTTTGCAGGGAGTGGCATTGCTGGGCCCGGAGTTCATCGCCTATCAGGCCGAGACTTTGTGGAATTACGAATTGGGCCTGAAAGGTTTGTGGCTGGATGATGCGCTGGAGGGTGGGTTATCCCTGTTTTACATGGACCGGGACGATGCCCAGCTCAGCCAGTCCAGCCAGCAGGTGGAATTTGACCCCAACAGTTTTGTGTTCGTCACTTACAACGGTGAAGCCAGCGTTCATGGCCTGGAGGCCAGCCTCAGCTGGCAGCTGAACCAAGCCTGGCAAGTACATGCGGCCGTGGGCTTGCTGGATTCGGATATCGGCAACACGGAGAGCACCGCTGCCATCAGCCCACAAGCCATCCATCGTGAACTCGCGCATGCGCCATCCTGGAACTTCAGTCTGGGTGCCAGCTGGCAGCATGTGCAAGGCTGGTTCGCCCGCCTGGACTGGAATGCCAGTGACGCTTTTTACTTCGATATCAGCCACAATCAGCGCTCGCAAAGCTACCAGCTGGTGAATGTCCGGTTCGGGAAACAATGGCAAAACTGGGCAATGTCGGCCTGGGGGCGTAATATTTTCGATGAAAATTATGCTACCCGCGGATTTTACTTCGGCAATGAACCACCTGATTTTCCGAACACCCTGTACACCCGGTTGGGTGACCCGGCACAATTGGGTATCAGCCTGGAATACCATTACTGATAATGAACCAACACAAATTCGAAGATGGAAATTGCCGTGCAGAGCTTGAATATCGTGCCTGGCGAGCGGGCAGACTAGTGCAGGGAGTGGTCGAATGATGGCCTGGGAGGCGCTGGCCGTTGTGCTGGCCCTTACCTACCTGGTATTGGCCATCCGGCAGAACATCTGGTGCTGGGCTGCGGCTGCCGTGAGCACCCTGATTTATCTGTTCATCATGTTTGAGGCCAGGCTCTACATGGAATCGCTGCTGCAGCTGTTCTACCTGGCCATGGCTGCCTATGGCTGGTACCAATGGCGGCAGAGTGGGTTGAATAATAAGAGCCTGCAGGTCAGTACCTGGCCTGTCAGCTACCACCTGTTCGCCATCGCCTCGGTGTTCATCCTGGTGTTTGTCAGTGGCCACCTTCTGAGCGAATACAGCGACGCTGCCCTGCCGCATGTGGATTCCTTCACCACCTGGGGTGCAGTGATTGCTACCTACATGGTGGCGCGCAAGATTCTGGAGAACTGGCTTTACTGGTTTGTGATCGATGCCGTTTCGGTAGGCTTGTATCTGAACCGCGGTCTGGTACTGACAGCCATATTGTTTGCTTTCTACCTGTTGCTGATTATTCTGGGCTACCGCTCCTGGCGTGCCAGCATGCAGCAGTCGCAGGCTAGTGGCCTGTAACAGCCAAATCAATACTGCCCGTGCGCGTCTCGCGCATCGATGCGGCCTTGCTCGTCGTCGCCATAGAGCGGGCTATGTCTCCTCCTCGCGCCTTGCCTCGATGCCCGATCCATCACCCGGATTAATACAGCTTTGGCTGTTACAGGTCACTCGTGAGGCGATGGCTTGAACCTGAAGGAAGCCTTGGTGCGGGTTCCGGGATTGGCGGCCGATTCTGTGGTCAGTATGCTTTCTGATGGGCCGACCAATTCGTCGTGGCTGGTCAAGCGCGTTGATCAACTGTGTGTGCTGCGGCTGGACAAGGCTTTAGCGCTTGAATTGAGGCTGAACCGCGAGGCCGAGCACGATATCGCGGAGACCGCTTCACTGGCCCGTATCGGCGCCCGGCCGCTGTTCTTTGATGCTGAAAATGGCGTCAGCCTGAGGGAATATCTGCCCGGCCGCTCGTGGCACGAAAATGATCTGCACAGCCCGGTCAAGTTGCAACTATTGGCCAACCGTCTGCGTGATCTTCATGCCTTGCCGCCGGCTGGAAGTCAGTATGAGCCAGGACGTGCAGCACGTCGTTACGCACAGCAGTTGGGTACCCAGACAGCCCGCGAATTGGCTGATCAGGCCAATCTGCTATTGGCTGATTTACATGAGCAGTTGAGCCGCGAATGCCTCTGCCACAATGACCTGGTTGCCAGCAATATCCTGGAGTCCAGCGCGGGTCTTAAACTGATCGATTGGGAATATGCGGGCCTGGGCGATCCCTGGTTCGATCTGGCGCTGGTGATTGAACACCATCAGCTGGATGATGCCTTGCAGTCCGGATTCATCAGGGCTTATCTGCAACGTGAACCGCGCACGTCCGAGTTCCGCAGATTGCTCGCTTGGCGCAAGTTCTACGCTGTGCTCCTTTCCCTGTGGCAACTCAGAACGGCATGAGTTCTGGTGATCGTCATTTGAACAGCGAGGCAAGCAATGAGTAAATGGCCTTTTGAGGCACTGCAGTTCAGCGGGCTTGATGAAGCAGAGATGCAGCAAGAGGCGCTGGCGTTTTACCAGAAGATCAAACGCCGCCGCGCGGTGCGAGATTTCTCCGATCAGCCAGTACCACGTGACATCATCGAAAACGCTATTCGGGCCGCGGGCACGGCACCCAGTGGCGCCAACATGCAGCCCTGGCATTTTGTTGCTGTATCCAATGCGGGCCTGAAACAGCGCATTCGGGAAGCCGCAGAAATCGAAGAGAAAGAGCTGTACAGCCATCGCGCGGGTGATGAATGGCTGAAGGCGCTTGAACCCCTGGGCACCAATGAGCACAAGCCTTTTCTGGAAACCGCGCCCTGGCTGATCGCAGTGTTCCTGAAGAAATTCACCATCAATGCCGAAGGCCAGCAGTTCAAAAATTACTACACCGCAGAATCCGTCGGCATTTCCTGTGGTTTCCTGCTGGCTGCCTTGCACTTCTCCGGGCTGGTCACGCTAACCCACACGCCTTCACCCATGGCCTTTCTGGGCGAGGTGCTGGAGCGACCCAAACACGAACGTGCCTTCATGCTGATCGTCACCGGCTACCCGGCCGCCGATGCCAAAGTGCCGGTGATCGGCAAGCGGCCGCTGGATGAAATTGCGACTTTTGTGGATTAGGTTTTCCTCAAACAACACTCTATTCAGAGCTCTAACCACCTGAACTCCACTCTGGGATATCTGGTTGTTCCAGTTCATCGGAATGTCGGATGTCTTGTTCGAAGACAGTGTTTGAGTTGCCAGAAAGCTCAGAGCTGTGACGTTGCACTGAAGGATCTGAACGAATCCTTTCAATAACATAGCATGCGGCCAGATTGGCTAACAATAGCGCCCCGTAAGGAGCCCTCGGAGTGCTTCATTGAGCGAGCACGCCCTGGCGCACGGCAGGCGACAGCCTTGTTTGCTGCTGCTATTGTGGAGCACTGCCAGCAGCCACCAGGAAATTCATCATGATCACACTGCATCACCTCGAAAACTCCCGCTCGCAACGCATCCTGTGGTTGCTGGAAGAATTGGGTGTTGAGTACGACATCAAGCACTACAAACGCGATAGCAAAACCAGCCTGGCGCCACCTGAATTGCAGGCCATTCACCCTTCGGGCAAATCCCCGGTGATCACCGATGGGGACATCACGGTGGCTGAGTCCGGTGCCATCGTCGAGTACCTGGTCAAGCATTATGATAAAGGCAAGTTGCTGCCGGCGGAGGGAACACCGGAACGCTTGGCCTACACGTATTGGCTGCACTATGCCGAGGGCACTTTCATGCCCCTGATGATTATTTCGCTGATTCTCTCGGGCATTGAAAATGCGCCGGTACCGTTCTTTCTGAAACCGATTACCAAAGGCATTGCCGCTAAAGTGCGCGACAATTATCTGAATGCCAACGTCAAACGCAATCTGGATTTTATGGAAGCCACTTTGAAGAAATCCAAATGGTTCTGCGGGGACCAGATGACCGCGGCGGATATCCAGATGAGCTTCCCACTTGAGGCCGCGGCTGTTCGTACCGACCTGAATGTGGATTACCCCAAACTCGCTGCTTGCCTTAAACGCATGCATGCAATGCCAGCTTATAAAATTGCACTGGAAAAAGGCGGGCCCTATCAGCTGATGGGGGGGAAATGACCTGCAAGCAAGCCATTGATTGTCGTTTTGGCGCCCACTCAGTCTTCTTGATCAGTTTCCCATTGGTGGCTGCGCCGGTGCTTTGATGGAATTTGCCAGGCTCTGAATTCCTGATGTGTTTAAAATTCAGGGCTGCAAGCAATTCGGATAGCTCTGAGTAAATCAGAGTTTTCCAGGATTTTTCTCGGGGGAGACCGATCGATTGGTTCTGAATATTCAGGCCTTGCGGGCCCTGGCTGCCATGCTGGTGGTTCTGTACCACCTGGGCCCGCACTACCAGCATGCGGGCGGCAGTTCTGATTTTCTGGTCAGCTTCGCCCAGTGGGGCTTTTTTGGCGTGGATATTTTTTTCGTCATCAGCGGCTTTGTCATCAGTTATACGGTTTTTCCCAGGGAACGCGATGTCACGGCGGCTGCCAGGTACTGGCGGCATCGTTTGTCGCGAATTTACCTGGGCTACTGGCCTTTCGCATTGCTGGCTTTGTCTGTCATGCCGCTGCATAGCCCGGTCAATCTGGAGCAGGTGAGCACCTTCAGAACTTTGACCCTGAGCAGCGCCGATCTGAATGTGCTGGCCTTGCCGGTGGCCTGGTCCTTGGCTTATGAGCTGTACTTTTACGCGATCTTTGGCGCTTTGTTTCTGTTCAGTAATAGGGTGATCCAGCGAGTGTTACTGCTGATGTTTGTGTTGCTGCTGGTGCGGGTGCTGTTTGTTCAAATCGATGCAGATTCCCATCTTTACTTTTGGGTTTCGGCGTACATGCTGGAGTTTTTCTACGGGGTGTTGCTGTTCCTGTACTCGCAATACCTGACCCGGAAGGTATGGGTATTCCCGACCCTGCTATTGCTGGTGACGGGTTTTGTGCTGGCGATCGGTCAAACTGCCCAGCATGACAGCCGTGTGTTGTACCTGGGCATCAGTGCCGCTACCACCGTGTTGCTGGCCTTGCAGCTGGAGGTTAATAAATGGTGGGTGGGGCCGCGCTGGCTGGTCAGGCTCGGCGATTCCAGCTATGCCCTCTATCTGGGGCATTTGTTCATCATCACCGCTTTCTATCAATGGGGTTGGCGTGATGCCTTGGCCGCTCAATCACAGTTTACGATTGAAGCCGGGTTCCTGGCCTTGCTGTTGTTAATCGCTTTTCTCTGTCACTGCTATTATCGAAGTGTGGAACGGCCATTGTATTTGTGGGCGATCGGCAGAAAACCTCGCAGCACACAGTCACCTAATCCGGCAGGGGAATGAATTCGTCATCACCTGGTACTTGATCAAAGCGTCTTTCCTTCCAATCGGCTTTGGCTTGCTCAATGCGGGCTTTGGAGCTGGAAACAAAGTTCCACCAGACGGTACGCGGTCCCAGAGCATCACCGCCAATCACCATAACGCGGCTGTCCTCAAGAGCCTGTAACTGCACGGACTTGCCCTCGGCAGCAACGGCCATCACACCGCCTGGGTAGGTTTGATCATCGATACCGACAGTGCCACTCACCACGTAGAGTGCCAGTTCGGTGTAATCTTTGGGCAACTCCAGTTCGGCTCCCGCCTGCAAGAGGCATTCCAGGTACAAGGTGCTGGAATAGGATTCCACCGGCGAGCTTTGGCCATAAGCACTACCCATGATCACCCGAACGGTGCTTCCGGCCGCGTCGACTTGAGGCAAAGCGTTGGCGGGATAGTGCAGGAATCCGGGTTCGCACTCTTCCTGCCCGATGGGCAAGGCGATCCACGACTGGATGCCATGCAAGCGCGAAGTGATATGCAGGTCATCACCGGCCCGCTCGGAATGAACGATGCCGCGGCCAGCCGTCATCAGGTTGACCGCGCCGCAGCGAATCGGCTGCACAAAACCCAGGCTGTCGCGGTGCATGATTTCACCCTCGAACAGATAGGTGATGGTGGCGATGCCAATGTGCGGATGCGGCCGCACCGCAATGCCTTTACCCGGCGGAAATTCAGCCGGCCCCATGTGATCGAAAAACACAAAGGGCCCAACCGTGCGGCGCTCGGCGGACGGCAGGATACGCCGGACGGTAAACCCCCCGAGGTCCTTTTCGTGCGGTTTGACGCGCAAGGCGATTGCGCCATGGACTTCGCTGCAGGCAGGTTCGTTGGCGTTGGTGTGGCTCATCAGGTTTGCTCACGGGAATAAGGGATTCAACATGTGTCAGAATATAGCTCATCTTCCCTTCAAGGCTAGCCGTTGTGAGCAATCAATTCCCCGGTCCCAAAACCCGCGCAGCGCTGGAGCGCGGCATTCCCTTGTTCAAGAATGGCCTGAGATTCGACGCCGAAATGGAGCGGGCCGGAAAACGTGGCTTCCGCCCGGTGCGGCAGATTGTCCTGGACAGGGCGCAGGGTGATTTTGTCTGGGATCTGGACGGTAATCGCTACATCGATTTCCAGAACGGCTGGGCAACCAACCCGCTAGGCAATTGCCACCCGGAAATCCTCGAAGTGGTGGAAGCTGCCAACCGCCGCTATGGCTTTCATTATGATCATCCACTGCGCTATGAATTGGCTGAGATGCTGGCCGGGATCATGCCGGGTAAAGCCTTGCCACGCACCAATTACGAGGTTTCCGGAACAGAGGCTGCCGAGGCCGCGGTGCACCTGGCACTGACCCACACCAGGCGCCGCTATATCATCACTTTCGATTCGTCCTATCACGGCAATAGTATTGGCGCCAAGCTGCTCAGCGGCCTGGGTGGAGAATACGGCACCTACCTGGAAGGCTGGGGCGGGGGCGTGATCAAGGCACCTTACCCTTACAGCGAGCGCATTCCGGCCGGAATGAGTGAAGAGCAGTACACCGAGTATTGCCTCTGGTACCTGGATAATCACATTCCATCCTGCATTGCGGCGCGGGGCAACATCGCCGCCATCATGGTTGAGCCGGGCCTGGCCGAGGGGGGGAACTGGATTCCGAGTCCCCGATTCCTGCAGGGCATACGCGAGATCTGTAACAAGAACGACTGGCTGATGATTTCCGACGAAGTGCTGACCGGCCTGGGCAGAACCGGGAAGATGTGGGGCATCCAGCATTATGGCGTGATACCCGACATCCTGGTCTACGGCAAGAACCTCAGTGGGGGCATCGCACCCTTGTGCGGAATTTCTGCGCGTGATGACATCCTGGGTGATGCTACCGAATTCAAGTCTGGATCCACCTTCGCCGGAATCCCGGCAGGCTGTGCGGCCGCGATCAAGACCCTGCAGATAATCGAGCGCGACAAAGTCGTCGATCACGCACATAGGCTCGGTGTGATCGCGGCTGAAATCATGAGCGACTGGAAGAAGTACTCCATCGTCCGCCAGGCACGTGGCAATGGCTTGTTGATGGGTGTGAGTTTTGGCAAAACCGCATCGGCAGATCCCGATGCCCAAGACTGGTGGATAGCACGCGCGGTGCGTGGCAAGATGCTGGAAAACGGAGTTTGGGCAATTTCCGATCGCGCAGACACCATCCGCATGTACCCGGCACTTAATATGGATGAAGCTGTGTTGCGCCAGGGTTTGCAGATCATGGAAGACGCCATCCAGCACGTGGAAGAACACGGCCACGTCGAAGGCGATGCTGCTGCCTGGCCAAGTGGGGTGGCGGGGTTCTGAGAGCCCGGACTTCAGTCCGGGCCCCAACCCTGGTTCAGTCTTATTTCGGATTCGGTCCGAACACTCCAACACCGAGTTCGCCAGCGATATCACGGATGGCGTTCAGGCCGCGAACACTGTTGCCTGCTTCATTCAGGCGGGCCGAAAAGGTGGCGATAGCAAACCGGCCTGGCACCACAGCAACAATGCCGCCACCCACGCCGGTTTTGGCCGGCAGGCCGGCGTCATACATCCAGTCACCGGACTCGTCATAGAAGCCCGCTGTAGCCATGATGGCCAGCAGTTCCGGCACGTCTTTGGCCGGCATGACCCGCTTGTTGGTCAAAGGATTGACGCCCAGATTGGCCAGCGTTGCGCCCATCATGCCCAGGTCCAGGGCATTGACACCGATGGAGCACTGCCGCGTGTAAACCCGCATCGCTTCTTCAGGTTCGCTGTAGAGACGGCCATAGTTGTACAACAGGTTAGCAATCGCGCGGTTACCGAAAGCGGTTGTGTATTCAGAGTCGTATACCTTTTCCAGTACGGACAATTCACGCCCTGCGAAGGCACTGATGTTCTGCAACACCTGGTTCCAGCGGTCCTCTTCCGACTTGGCCTGTACCAGGCTTACAGCTGCGATGGCGCCGGCGTTAACCAAGGGATTCACCGAGCGCGCATCGTAGAGCTCCAGCGCCATCTTGGAGTTGAACGGCAAACCGGTGGGCTCGACGCCGATCTTTTCCCTGAGCACTTCCGTTCCTTGCTGGCTCATCACCAAAGCTGCGGTAAAGGGCTTGGATACGGACTGGATGGAAAACACGTAATCAACATCGCCTGCTTTGAACACGTCACCTTCACGGGTAACGATGACCACCCCGAACAGGTCGCTGGGGGTCTCCGTCAGGATCGGGATGTAATCGGCGTTGGCGCCATCTTTGAGCCCCACGTAGTTGGCGTGTGCCCTGTCCACCGCTGCCTGGAATTCTGCGGCCGTCTGCGCCTGGGCGCCGGTTGCCACCAGGCCGAGGCAAAACAGTGTTGCGAGTAAGGCCGGTTTGCTATTGGGTTTTGCAAGGTTTGTCATATTAATTGCCTCCAAAGGTTTTTCCGAAGTTGTATTTGGCAGTGAACTGCATGCGGAAATCGTCCGATGAAAAACCATCGGTGAAGTTGTTGCGATCGCCCCACTGCAACTCTACGCCGTAGAAGGCGTTGGGTATCGGGTGGTAGAGCAGGTTGGTCAGCGCATATTGACCCTTTTCGAACGAACTCGCTGATTGGCCATTGGGCAGATCGTTGTCCAGCATCGAGTAACCGATGGTGCTGGTCCACTGCTCGCTCCAGTTCAGGTCGAGAAAGGCCACTATGCCCAGCATCGGGATGGCCTCGCCATAGATCGGCCGGGCCGGGTCGCTGAAGTTCTCGACCACGCCGACGTCCACAGTGGCATCGTTCATGTAGTTCTGGACACCCTCGCCGTAGACCAGCGAACCGCGCAATACGTGCGGCCCGATCCTGTAGTTGCCGCTAAGGTTGATACCCCAGCCCAGGTCATCTCCGCCCAGATCAAGATTGTCGCTGTTGGTATCCACCCAGGCGATGTCCCGCAGGATGCCGGCAACCTGAACGTGTCCCCAGTCCTGTGCCCAGCGATAATGTCCTGAAAGATCAGGCAATTCGAAGTCGCCCTTCACACCATCCAGTTCCACGCGATCAGCAAACTTGCCACCGTCTCCGCTGGCCCCGGGACGCTCAAGAGCGAGAGCGAATCGTGAGTCCCCGTCTGACCATGGCGTCCAGCGGACCTGGACGTTGCGGAAAAACACCATGCCGTTGGGACCCCAGTATTCAACCGAGTTCGGAAACACATCGATGTCCATGAATGGACTCCAGGTCTGGCCGGCACCGAACTGGCCCAGTTCACCCCAGGCGTGGCGCAGTCGGATCGTGGTCTGGCCTGCGTCATCTCCGACACCGAACATTTCAAATTCGAAGATGGTCTTCAGGTCGCCCATGTCCGTTGGTGTGGACGTCTTGACCCCCAGGCGGCTCTGCCGCACGCTGGAAAACCAGTTGCCGTCATCGCCGAACTCGTTCGCGTAAGACGGAAGCTTGGTCGGGCGCAAGGTATCAAACCAGTCGGGATCGTTCTGGTTAAACTGATAACCCGTATCCAGCATGGCGAAGCCATAAAGGTCGAGGGTTGTGCCCGATTTGTCCCCGGCGGGCTCCGGCTCCGGTGCCGACGCGGGTGCAGGAGCAGGAGCAGGTGGTGTTGCGACCTTCTGCTGCAACTGCGCATTCTGGTTTTTCAGACTGTCGATCTCAGCCTGCTGTTTCTGTATGAGCTGCCACATTTCCTCCAGTGAGGGCGTGGGGCCCTCAGCGAAGCTTGTCCCGGCCGAAAGGGAAAGGGCCAGGCCGATGGCTATTGCGAGTCGTGATGCACGCGCCGGTACCCGCTTTAAAGGCTCCCGGTTTGGAAATGTGAGTGCAGTTGATCGTGTTTTCATGGATTACTCCTCGGTTGTAGCTGTGCTGATTACCACGCCCATACCCAGCTTCTGGCCTGGTCGAACAGGCGGTCTTGGTTGTCTTCAGGGAAGTTCCTTTAGCGGCGTCCCACGGTCTTGCCGCTCAAATGCAGGCCCAAAAAGCAATAACCAAGTATGCGGATGACTACCGCTCTTCTGTTTACAGCTTAGGACCAATTCAGGGGCCGGGTAACTGGTAGATTTTCTAGTTCGAAGGCTGGAGATTTCGGGTTGAAAATGGCCGGATCACTGTGGCCAATGACCTTAACGACCGAGGTCAGAGCCATTACCAGAGTCGTGTTCTCTGGTAATGACTCTGATCCCATACTGGGTTGATGAACCCTGATAACCGTATTTTGTTCTCCTTACGGGTCCGACTGTGACTTGAGCGCCTCAGCCAGCCAGGCCTGGAACAGTTTGTAGCCCAGTGACAGCACGATGGCTCCGACGAACAGGCCGATGATACCGGACGCCAGCAGGCCGCCGATCGCGCCCAGGAAAATGACCAGCATTGGCACGTCCACACCGCGCCCCAGCAGGATCGGTTTTAGTACGTTGTCAGACACCACCACCAGAATGCTCCAGACCAGGAACAGCATGGCCGGCAACGTGTCGCCGGTGGCAAACATCCAGATCGCTGCCGGAATCATGATGGGTGCCACACCGATCTGCACGGTTGCCAGGATCAGGCACAACAGGGCCAGGATACCCGCGCCGGGCACACCGGCCACCATCAGGCCAAGCCCGGCCAGCACGGTCTGGATAACGGCGACTCCAAGCACACCTCGTGCGACGCTGCGGATGGTGTTCTCTGCCAGGCTGGCAAACTCATCGCCGCGAGGGCCGGCCAGGCGACGTGAAATGCTGCGAACCAGGCGGTCACCGCGTGCCGACGTTGCCAGCAGGATTCCGGCGATGACGAAGGCAAACATGAGCATCAGCAAGCCCAGTCCGGCGCCAGTTGCGACCTCAACCAGCCAGCCACCGAAGGCCTTGATTTGCGGTTCGAGAATTCTCAGCGCATCACCGAGATTGGTGGCGGCCAGCGTCCAGACGTTGGCAATCTGCTCGCCGATCATCGGCCATTCCTGCACACCCGGGGGCGGCAGCGGAATGGTTATCTGGCCTTCGAGAACCTCGTGAGCGAGCGTAGCAACGTTGGACACCATCAGCTGGCCCAGCAGCACGGTCGGCACCAGCAGCAGCAAGAAGAAGGTCGCCGAGACTGCTACAGCTGCCAGTTTGCGCCGGCCACCCAGCGCATCGGAAAGCCGCCGGTAAAGCGGATAAATCGCAACAGCGATGATGATTCCCCAGATCGTCGGCAGGACGAAAGGTTGCAGTATCCTGGAGCACCAGGTCAGGAGGATGGCCAGAACGGCCAGGCGGATCAGCAGGTCCGTTGCCCTTTCGGGCCAGTCGTTGGGCCGGTTCACTTCGTTGTGCGTGCTCATCTTGCGCTCCCCGTCAAGCAACCTGGTTTCAAAGACGGGCGAGCCGGTTGGCCCGCCGCCTGTAGCCCGGTTTCACCCATTATTGAATCAGTCAGGCTTAAGAGCCGTGCCGTCAATGACCCGGGTTACGCCTTTTACACCCTGTGCCACCTCAATGGCGGTCGCGGCATTGTCCTTGCTGTCGACGAACCCGCTCAGCAGTACAACCCCAAGGTTGGCTTCCACGTTGACTTCGAAGCCATCGACGAGTTTGTTATCGCCAAAAGCCGCCTTGACATTGGTGGCGATGGTGGTGTCATCCAATGCCTCGCCCGCCATGCGATTGCGCTCAGCCACATGGATCTGGTCATCCACCCTGACCACACCCTCGATCTCAGCTGCGGCTTTCAGTATTTTCTGTTCGCGTGATTCGTTGTCAACGAAGCCCGCCAGTTGCACCACGCCGTGATAGACCTCGATATTGATGTTGGTGCCGCCGTGTAACGTCAGCGAACTTTTGACTTTGGTGTGCAGCCAACCATCGTCCACGTGCGCGCCGGTAGACTTTTGGGCAATGGCAACGCCGCTGATGCAAAACAACAGCACCAGGCAAGTGATTTTGAAGGGGGTATTCATGTCAAGTATCTCCATGCAAAGACAATAGGGGGATCAGCGATCCGGGCTCCCCGCAAAAACCGGCGACCAGGTGTGACCTTGATTGTAAGCCTCGCGATGCAACCAACATCCCTCTGGATGCGGAATGGGTCAGCGTGCTTGCGGGCAAGTGTGGCGCGAAAATTCTGGTGTGCCTACTGGAAAATTTACGAGTTCTTTCCCCCTT
>JANOGQ010000452.1:0-6894 GCA_031406105.1 Lysobacterales bacterium
GGCTTGCCGTCGGGCTGGTGATGCAGGTAATGAAACTCTGCACAACTGGTATAGCCGTTTTCCAGCATTTCAGCCTGCAGAAAAGCGGCAATAGCCCGTAACTGTTCGGGCTGAATACGCAATGCCAGGCGGTACATCAACTCACGCCAGGTCCAGAAGCTATCTCCTTCGGGGCTGGCCGAGCCACATAGCCCTGCCATCTGCCGCTGAAAAGCATGGCTGTGCAGATTGGGCATTCCGGGAATCACATGGCCGTAATCAACCACCGCCTTATCCGCCAATGGTGCAACAGAATGGATAAAGCCTTTGACATCCAGATTGATTACTGCAGGCCCCAGCCAGCCACTGTTCGTCATTACGCTGCGACAGCGAATCTGCTGTTCAGGCATTTTCAGGGGACCATGCGATCAGGTTGTGTAGCAGGTTTTGCAAATGTGTCTGCAACATCTGTGCCCGGGGCTCATCCCAACGGGGCGGTGATTCGTCCATATAGGCACGCTGGGCAAGCTCCAGTTGTAAAGCGTGAACCTGCTGCTCGGGCTGGCCGTAATGGCGGGTGATGTAACCGCCTTTGAAACGCCCATCCACCACCAGCGTGTAGTCGCTGGCCTGCAAAGTCCTTATGGCCCTGTTCAACAGCGAAGGACAAGCACTGGTACCCGAATTGCTACCGAGGTTGAGATCGGGCAACACGCCATCGAACAACAATGGCACTTCAGCACGGATCGAATGTGCGTCCAAAACGATGGCATGGCCATGTTGCTGACGAATGTCCTGCAAGGAGTCGCGCAAAAGATCGTGATACGGCTGCCAGTAAAGTGCCAGTCTATCGGCCGATTCAAACTCATCTGGCTCTTCACCTTGACGATAAACCGCAGTCCCGGAAAAGCATTGCAGGGGCAGAACGCCGGTCATCAGGTGGGTTTGACTGGCTGAGTACAAAGCTTGGTCATCGCTGGGCCTGTTCAGATCAGCTACCAAACGAGCGGCCTTTGCAATCAACATAGTCGCACCCAGATCACGGGCGAAGGCATACAAACGGGCTACAAACCAGTCTGTATCCGGTAATGGCCTGGCTTCGTCCGTAAAGCGGTCCCAAAGTCCGGGCGGCAATAAGATGCCCGCGTGTGGAATACTGATCAGCAATGGGGTTCTGCCCTTATGAAGCGCAGGTAACAGTGGAGTAGAAATTGCAGATGTCATAAGGACAACAATTTACCTCATGCCCAATGGGATTGCTTGGACGGGAGCTGCTTTGACTGCCCTTTTACGGCTGCCCAGGCTTTTTTCAAAGTACCGGGGCAAAAAAACGCCCGGATCATGCCGGGCGTTGAAATGCATTGCGCTAAAAATGAATCAGAGTATCGGACGCTCTTCAACAATAGTCGGTGTAACGAAGATCAACAATTCACGTTTCCTGGTTTCATTGGCCCGACGACGGAACAATACGCCAACACCCGGAATGTCGCCCAACCAGGGCACTTTCTCTTCTTTGCTTGATTTCTCATCCTGGAAGATACCACCCAGCACCACGGTATCGCCATTTTCGATCAATACCGTTGTGTTCAGTTCACGTGTGTCGATCGAGGGTACCGACCCACCTCGGGAGGTCTGGAAGATTTCACCCACGGTGTCCTGCTTGATTGCAAGGTCCAGCTGAATCCGGTTATCCGGCGTGATCAGCGGTGTGGCTCGCAGCTCCAGTACTGCTTCCTTGAAGGAAACAGCAGTAGCGCCGGAAGAGGTCGATTCCTCGTAAGGAATTTCAACACCCTGCTGGATAAAGGCTTCAGCCTGGTTGGCGGTGACGACACGTGGTGTGGAGATCACCTCGCCTTCGCCTTCAGATTCCAGAGCGGACAACTCCAGGTCCAGAATCACATCACCGGTCAGGAAGGACAGGCCTATGCTTGCGGCATTGGCATTAGCAGCCGGCAGGTTGACCTGATAACGATTCGGATAGCTGGGAATATCCAGCAAACCATCATCGCGTGGATCAATGGCTGGATTCAATGTATCGGCTGCGGCGCCGTCGGAAGCAATCACGCCGATATTGCTGCCAACATGCAGGTAGCTTACGCCAAAGCGCACACCCAGCTCATGCGCAAACTCCGAACTTGCAATGACGATGCGAGATTCGATCTGCACCTGGCGCACTGCATAGTCCAGCTCCGTCAGCAGCTCGCGAATTTCCAGAATCCTTTCTGCCGTATCCGTAATCAACAGCGTATTGGTGCGCTCATCAACGGTTACAGAACCACGCTCAGACAACAAGCCGAATTCACTGTCGACCGAGCTTGAAGACTCATCAATCAGGGTCTTTATGTCAATCGCTTTGGAATAGGACATGGGCAACAGCACAGTCTGCAAAGGCTCCAGAATCTGCCGATCCTGATAGGCTTGCAGCAACTGCTGTTCACGTGCGGCAATTTCAGCCGTTGGGCCTATCCACATCACGTTGCCGTTCATGCGCTTGTCCAGATTGCGCGCATCCATGACGATGTCCAGCGCCTGATCCCAGGGTACGTTGGTCAATCGCAGGGTGAGGTTACCGCCCACACTGTCGGCCACAACAATGTTCAGATCAGACACATCAGCAATCAGCTGTAATACCGAACGCACCGGGATATCCTGGAAATTGAAGGTCACGCGAGTACCTTCGTAAGTTTTCTCCTCAAAGAACTTGATCTGCTCTTCTTCTTCGGCCTCGATATCCTTGACCAGCTTCTGCACCTCAAAAACGATGCTGTCGCCTGATTCGTAGGAGAGTTGTTCGAAGGGCCCGTTGACACTCAGGGT
Source organism: Lysobacterales bacterium (assembly GCA_031406105.1). Classification (GTDB taxonomy): domain Bacteria; phylum Pseudomonadota; class Gammaproteobacteria; order Xanthomonadales; family SZUA-36; genus JAWXBM01. The sequence continues at coordinate 2,800 of JANOGQ010000452.1, forward strand.
CAGCCTCACCCCGCTGTCGATGGGGCTGGCATCGATGAACTGCACCGGTGTGGCAAAGTCAGTCACATCCAGGCGCCGATTCAGTTCTTCTGGCAGCGTGGCGTTGAACAGGTCAACCGTAATGCGGTTGCTGCCTTCGTCCACAGACAGGTTGGTGCCCGAACGGTTCATGCTCACGATCACGCGGCCCTCACCGTTCTCACCGCGGCGGAAATCAACCCCGGTTACACTCGGACCATAACCCCCGCTTGACGCTGCAGAAGTTGCAGAAGTTGCAGAGCTGGCGTCACTCGAACTGCCGCCACCACCGATTTCCAGCATCACCTGCCCATCCGAAGTGATGTACTCATAGCTGGCTGACCGGCTCATGTCGACTACCAGCCGGGTTCGGCCATTGGCACCCACTGCTGAATACTGTTGTACTGAACCCGAGCTCACCGGGACCGCATCGCTGCTTCCGCTGAAATTGGAGTCAGCCAGGTCAAGCACAATTCGAGCCGGACTTTCAGTTGCAAATACGCTCACCTGCGGGGTGTCACCCTGGGTAGCAAGGGTGATTCGAACCGCACCATCCGGGCCCGCTCCATGGCTGATACCGGTTACTTCGGTTGCACCGAATGCCAATGCCATTGGCGCCAGTGTCAACATCATAACCACGCTTCTCAGAAATCCTTTTCTTACATTTCGCATGCTGCGCCCTCTTTCACAGAAATTTGGCTCGATTGAAAGCCTGTTCTTGTAGCTGTTCATGGCACTGCCTCTCAAGGTTTCATACCTGTTACGTTCCATGTTCTAGCTTCCGCCCAGGGCCATGGCTGCTTCCCGAACTATCCAGCCGCCTGCACCGTCAGCAATGAATTCGGAAAGTTCAACTACATCCTGATCAATCAGGCCAACCTTTCCGTGGTTCTTGCCCAGGTAATTACCCACAGAAACCCGATGTACTACTCCATCCGGGTCACGAATCAATGCCCACTCGGATGATTCTTTGGCAAAAGTACCCACCATGATCAGGGTATCCAGCTCAAAGCGCTCCAGATACTCCCGGGTACGCTGAAAATCCGGACGCGGACCATCGGAGTTGGTTTGTGCCGCAACTTCATCAGCGCCTTCGCTGGTCGAGCGACGAAACGGATCACGCCCTTCCAGACCCTGGTATTCGTAGGGTGTGTAAGTACGCACCGCCGGAATGGGCGGAATCGGTGCCGCTGGCTTGCCCTTTACATCGGCGATATAACGGTCCAGATCATCCTGATTGCTGCTACAGGATGAAAGCAGCACCGATGTCAGCAGCAGTAGAGGCAGGGTAAAACTCCGAGTGTAATTCATTGTTTCGCCTCCTCTGCCTGCTGGGCAGCACGTTCCGCTGCCTCTTCTTCATCAATGTAGCGGTAGGTCTTGACTGTTCCTTCCAGTATCAGCCGGCCCTCATTGCGGCTGCCACCGATATCCTTGTCACCGGCGCGCCGCAGGGAGATGTCGTGCATGGTCAGGATTACAACTCGAGGCAATGAAGCTACGCCACCTACAAACTCACCAAACTGGTGGTAGTCCCCAAGCATACGAACCGATATCGGCCGCTCGGCATAAAAATCATGCAGTGTTTCGGCGTTGGGTTGGAATAACTGAACATCGATTCCAGCACCTAATGCAGCTTGCGAAATATCCACAAGCAATTTGTCCATTTCGGTTTTGCTGGGCAACTGCCGGAACATGGTTTCCAGCAACTCCTGCATTTCCACCAACTGTGCCTCATAAGCTTCGAGGTTGGCAGCTTTCTGTTGCTTGTACTCGAAGTCCTGGCGCAAAGTCAGTTCTGTTTGCTCGACCCTTTCCAGTTGTTCAATTTTGTTCTTGACCAGCAGGTAGTAGCCAATGGCCAGCACAACGGCCAGCAGCAAGCCAAGAATGATATAACGCACTGACGCCGGCGCGTTGCCGATATCATTGAAGTCGAGGTCTCTCAGTTCATTGAGCATCAGTTGGCCCCCCGGCAGCATCGTTGTCATAACCCGTTTCAGCGTCAGCATCCTGCTGGGCTGAACGCAACCTGACATTGATGGCAAACTCATAAGCCTCGGTTTGGGAGACGGGTGCTTCGGCAGCACGAACGAACTGCAGTTCCGGGTTGGTGAAAAGATCCATCTGTTCAAGGCTGGCCAGGTAGGCTGAAACGCGCGCGTTTGACTGACTGGTGCCCAGCAAAGTAACTGCTTGTCCCTGCTGCCTGACATCTGTGAGGGTTACACCCACAGGAATGGTTTTGGCCAGCTTGTCCATCAATTCGACGGTCAGGGAACGGCTGGCCTGCAGTTGCTCAATGATCTGCTTGCGTGACAGTAAACGATTACGGGTGCGCTCGAGTTCGGCAATACGATCAATACGCTGTTGCAGTCGATTGATCTCGGTTTGTATTTTCTCGTTTCGGGGCTTCCTGGATACTGATCTTCTGGTCGAAAAACAAGCCGACAACCAGCACCAGGATCGCACCCAGCACCAGAGTTCCTACCAGTGAATAGAGGAACTGCCGCTGACGTTCTTTGCGCGCTTCCTCACGCCAGGGGAGTAGATTGATTCTGAGCATCAGTCAAACCCCCTCAATGCCAGCCCCATCGACACCATCAGGTTGGGCGCATTGGCAGTTAGCGCGGAAACGGCTACCGAAGGTGCCAGTTCCAGCCCGCTGACCGGGTCTGCAATATTGGTTTTAATGCCGAGTTCCTGCTCAACGACATCGGTCAGCCCTTTGAGCATTGCCATATCGCCAGCCAGGTAGAGTGTCCGGATATTGGAGAACTCACTGCTGGAGCTATAGAACTGCAATGCGCGGCTGATCTGGTGCACTACATTAAGCATGAACGGCTCAAGTACCGCATCCTCGAAATCTTCAGGCCCGTTCTCGCCGCGCTTGAAAAAGCCAGCCTGCTCCGCACTCATGTCATAGCGACGCATAATTTCTTCAAGTAGCTGGTGAGCACCGAAAGGATGGTCACGGGTGTACAGTACGCGCCCATTGCGCAACACCATCAGAGTCGAGAGGTCATAGCCTATATCGAACAGACCCACCGCTTCGGTGCTGCGAATGCCATCGCGTTCACGTATCAGTTCGAAAGCATTGGCAATGGCGAACGATTCAACGTCTACCACCTGGGCTTTCAAACCCAAAGATTCCAATGCGTCCTGCCGACTCTCCACATTTTCATTCTTGCTGGCTGCCAGCAGGATATCCACCATGTCCGCATTGCGCGCCGACGGACCCAGAACTTCGAAATCCAGGCTGATTTCATCCAGCGGATAAGGAATGTACTGGTTGGCTTCAATCTGCACCTGGCTTTCAATATCTGCCTGGGCAAGATTGGAGGGCAGGCTGATGGTCTTGGTAAATACCGCAGAACCGGAAACAGCTACTGCGCAGTATTTGGAGTTCGAACCGGACTTGCGGATCGCCGACTTGATAGCGTCGGAGATCGCTTCAATGTCCTGCACGGACTTCTCGACAATCACGCCCTGTGGCAATGGTTCAATCGCAAAATGATCTATGCGGTAGCTTGAACCATGCGAGGAGAGTTGCAGCAAGCGGATGCTTGATGCGCCGATGTCCAGCCCGATTATGGGTGGATTTTTTGTGCCTAAGAGTTTCAAATTGTCTTCAATCCTTTGCTTGACAATAGCTTACTGACACTTCTTACACTAGTTTTTAACAGAAATTCGTTCCCATCTCAATCCCTAAATAAAAAATAATCAGATTGATCGGTCAAAAGTTCCAGGCCTGACCTGGCAGAATCCTGAAAAAGGATAATCAAATGCGAGGGAAGAAACTGATGGCAGCTTTCGCTGTCAGTGAAGGAATGATTCGGCTGCTTCCCTGCACGCCTGTTACTATCTTGTACTGGGCCTGCACAACCCTGTTGGGGCCACCCAGTAAGCAAAGGCTTGCCCTTGCTTGCCACCTAGCATAGCAGGAAAAAATAGTGTGAAGAAAGTCTTTCGATGGTTTTTTGTGTTTGTGCTGTTATCCGCCGTGCTGGCGGTTTCTGCCATTGGCATTGCCTATCTGGTGTTCGAACCCGAGCTGCCCGAGGTTGAAACTTTACG
>JANOGQ010000595.1:0-14470 GCA_031406105.1 Lysobacterales bacterium
GTGAAATCACTGAAAAAACCTTGATTACCAAGGGTACCCTGACAGGCGTGATCGACAGGCTGGAAGAAAAAGGCCTGGTGCAGCGCTGGGGCGACAGTGACGATGGCCGTCGCATCATTGTTGATCTGAGCAAAGAAGGCAGAGCAGTATTCAAGCGCGAATACCCGCGCTATGTGTCCTTGCTGAAAGCCCGCTTTGATGGCCTGAGCAAAAAGGATCGCGACCTGGCTACCGGTCTTTTGAGCAAGATTGCTGCATTGTTCTGATCCAATCCCGCCGGTGTTCGCTGTTATCGGATAGGGAGCATGGACTGGACTATATTATGGTGGCTATTAACCGCGCTATTGGTGCTGGCCGGCCTGGCCGGCACCATCCTGCCAGCCTTGCCGGGTGTTCCGCTGGTATTTGCTGGCCTGTTGGCAGGCGCCTGGCTGACTGAATTTACTGCGATCGGCTGGACCACTATCGGCCTATTTGCCGCCCTCACAATAGTGGCGCAGATTGTGGATTTTCTTGCCGGAGCTTATGGGGCCCGCTACGCCGGTGCCGGCGTTCGGGCTTTCTGGGGCGCTACCATTGGCGCCATCGTGGGTATTTTCTTTGGCCTTTTAGGCATCATCCTCGGGCCCTTCCTCGGTGCAGTCATCGGTGAACTCAGTGGCGGCAACAGCTGGCGTGCTTCAGGTAAAGCTGGCATCGGCGCCTGGCTGGGCCTGGTGTTCGCAACCGCTTTCAAATTATCCATCAGTTTCCTGATGATCGGTATCTTCCTGCTGCAGCTGGGTTGGGGTGATTGATCGGGTTGTTCTCCAATAGTGGATTCCGTACAAGCACCGCGCGGTTTGCGGGATGACGGCTTGAGGGATTAGTGCGGAATGAGGGCCTGAAAGTCTAATCCGGGATGACTACCTTGTGAATCTGGTGAAGCTCCGGTCTAATGTTGGGCAAGCACCGACAAGGAGTATCAGAAAAATGCCAGGAGTTGAGAACCGGGTGGCCCTCGTCACCGGTGCAGGCCGTGGCATTGGCCGCGCGGTAGCGGAGTTGCTGGGCTCGCGGGGAGCGAAGGTCATGGCCGTCGCACGTACCGCATCTGAGCTGGAATCCACCGGCTTCCCCTACGTCAGTGCCGACCTCGGCACTCGTGCTGGCTGCGAGCAGGCCATCGCGCACACTGAAAGCTGTTTGGGGCCAGTCGACATCCTGGTATGCAACCACGGACTCGGCTCGGCGCACGAGCGGGTACTGTGGGAGCAAAGCGACGAAACCTGGCGCAAGACGATGCAGATCAATCTGGACGGACCGTTCTATCTCACCCGGCGGGTCATGGGCTCAATGGTCGAGCGCGGTTACGGCAGGCTGGTGTATGTCAGTTCCACCGCCGGGATAGTAGCTGAGCATGCTGGCAGCGCTTACAACAGCTCCAAAACAGGCCTGCTGGGACTGATGCGCTCGGCTGCGATGGACGGCGCCGCGCACGGTATCACTGCCAATGCGGTCCTGCCCGGTTGGGTGCGCACCGAAATGGCCGAACGTTCAGCGCGCGCCGAAGCCGAACGACGTGACATTAGCACTGAGCAGGTGTGGCGCGAACGGGAAGCGCTTTACCTTCAGGGTCGTGTCGCAACGCCTGCGGAAGTAGCCGGGATGATCGCCTTTCTGGCGTCAGAAGAATCCAGCGGCGTCAACGGCGAATCGATTAAAGTGGCGCTCGGCAGCACCAGCTAGTGGCGTATATGGAGTCGGAGTCGCGGACTCTGAGCCCTGTTTGCACCAGTCAGGGAAAGGGTTTGATACCCATAGCCTGATAGTGACTCACTGACATTGCCGGAGCTGGCCCGGTCGTAATTGGGGGCGGAGAGTTGCTGCGCTGCAACAGCCATGCAAAACGTAGCAGCGAGAACCAGGCTGATTGACCTGCGCTGGTGGCATGGACCCTATTCCTCTAAGGCAACTCTGATCTATTCAGAGTTGCCGCGGTACAGGGATGTGCTGCCATTTTCTATGATTGTAAATCATTGAAAATGAAGCAAAACAAAAATGACATTTTTTGTTTTGCGTGCTCTGGTGCTTCAGGGACGAATCAATCAGAGCTTCCCTAACAGTATGGTTTTGAGTTCCGCCATTTCGCCTGTTATGGTTCTCGACAGAACTTCCTTATTTTTGACCGCAGCCAGTTCCGGTGGCAGTGGTAGTTCTATGCCCAGCACATCCTGAATGGTTTCGAGAAACTTGGCCGGGTGCGCTGTACAGAGAAAACAACCCAATTCATCTGCCTGCAGGCTGCCTTGAAGCGCTGCCCAGGCGAGGGCGGTATGCGGGTCTGCCAGATAAGCCTGCTGCCACAAATCACGCAGGGCCTGGCGGGTTTGTTCGTCATCCAGCGAGAAGGACGAAAGCAGCTCGGCCAATGGCAAGGAGTGTCGCTGCTCCAACTCCAATACCCGAGGAAAATTGTTCGGATTGGAAATGTCCATGGCATTGGTCACAGTGCTGATCGTGGCGTGAGGGTTCCATCGGCCCGATGTGAGAAACCTCGGCACTGTGTCATTGGCGTTGGTGGCAGCAATGATGCGTTTATAGGGCAAGCCCAAAGACCTGGCCAGCAAGCCCGCGGTCACGTTGCCGAAATTGCCACTGGGCACTGAAAATACCAGACGACTCACATCAACAGATTGCGCTGCTGCCTCGAAGTAATAGCAGACCTGCGCCAGTAAACGGGCAATGTTGATGGAGTTGGCGGAATTGAGGCCAATCGCCTGGCGCAATGCCGCATCATCAAAGCTTTGCTTGACCAACGCCTGGCAGGTATCAAAATCGGCTTGCACGGCAATGGTGGTAATGTTTTCGCCGAGGGTGCAGAACAGCTTTTCCTGCAGGGGCGAAATCCGGCCTTTGGGATAGAGAATGACCACCCGGATTCCGGCCTGGCGGTAGTAGGCATGTGCCACCGCCGCTCCAGTATCTCCCGACGTTGCAGTGAGTATGGTCATGGGGCCCTGGTCGCGGAATTTCGCCAGACAACGGGCCATGAAACGCGCGCCGAAATCCTTGAAGGCCAGCGAGGGGCCATGAAACAGTTCCAGCGCTGATACCTGCTCATTCAAGGCCTGCACGGGCAAAGGAAAATCAAATGCCGAGCTGACCGTGTCCAGTACATCTGCCTCACTCAGCTCACCATCGAGCAAGTGATGCAGTATTGCAGCGCTACGCGGCACCCAAGGCTGGCTGAGTAAGTCAGCGATATTTGCGAGTGGCGTGATATGGCGCGGGAAAAACAAGCCCTGATCACGCCCCAGGCCTTGTAGTACGGCCTGGCGGAAGCTGACCGCTTGCTCGGGATGCTTGATGTTGATTAAATCCATTTCAGGGTATCCATTAAAAACAAGCCGATTAGACTCTGAAGCGTCTGGGAGCAAGAGATCACTATGCGATCCCTGCTGGCATCCATAGCTTGGCAGCCATACACTAAATGCTGCGGGCCCCGCCCAGGTCTGCCCGGCAAATATGCACAAAGCCCTGTTCATTAATTCGGTAATTCTTGTTCAACCAATCGGCGGCGGCGGCGGCAACCAGGCCGTCATCGGCAATGGCAAAAATTGTTGGTCCCGAACCGGAGATACCGGTGGCCAGCACGCCCAAAGCCTGCAGCGCTACCCGCGCTTCGTCAAAACCGGGCAGCAATTTACGGCGATAAGGTTCCGCAATCAGATCCTGCATGGATGAGGCCGCCAGTCGGGTCTTGCCGGTGTACAAGGCATAGATAAATTGGGCGAATTGGGCGCCGTGGTTAACCACGGTTTTACGTGGTAATTGCTCTGGCAGTACGGCACGCGCTTCCCGTGTCACCAACTCGGTTCCTGGCCAGCACACCACGGTTTGCCAACGCACCGGCCAGGGCAAGGCATATTCGGACTGAGTGGAGGGCGGGCATAGACGCAAACCACCGTAAAGACAGGGCGCAATATTATCGAGATGAACTTCGCCGCTGATTCCGCCTTCGGCCACCGCCATCAGCTGGAATACTTCGCGTGAGCTGAGTGGATTGCCATGCCAGCGATTCAGCGCTTCCAGCGCCGCCACCACCGAAGTGGCGCTGGACCCCAGGCCACTGCCAATAGGCAGGTTCTTCTCCAGGATGACATGGGCCAGCTTTATAGCCTTGCCCCGCTGCTGCAGTTCCTGCTCGAATAGGCGACAGCATTTCAGAACAATATTCTGTTCAGGGTCTTTCGGCAGCTTGTCAGCAAAACGGCCGCGACAAACCAGCTCCCAGTCATCCCCGCTTGCTGTGCTGAGCTCGACAATGTCACCCAGCAATGTTCCGTCTATCGGCGCAAGAGCAAGACCCAGCGCATCAAAACCCACCGAGACATTGCCCACTGATGCAGGCGCATAAACCCGCAATACAGGCTGTGTTGATTCTGTGGCCACGCCGGGCAGGCTCATGAGCGCTGGTCCAGCGGCCGCCATACCGTGCGCAACAGATCACCAAACACGCCAGCAGCGGTCACTGCTGCGCCCGCACCATAACCCCGCAGCACCATGGGAATGGGTTGGTAGTAATGGGTATGCAGCACCAGGGCATTTTCACCATCACGGATAGCGCCCAGCGGTTTGTCTTTGGCTACCGCCATCACCGCTACCCGGCACTTGCCATCAAGCACGCTGCCCACATAGCGCAGGACCTTTCCTTCAGAAGCAGCCACCACAACCCGCTCGGCGAAAGCGGCATCGAGTTTTTTCAAAGCTGGCAGTAGATCGTCCCTGGCCACAGCGGCGATGGAATCCATCGGTACTGCCGGCTCAACTTCGACATCTGACAATTCCAGTTGCAAGCCAATCTCGCGGGCCACGATCAACAGCTTGCGCGCCACATCCATGCCCGAAAGGTCATCGCGCGGATCGGGCTCGGTGTAACCCAGCTGCATAGCCCTGGCCACAGCTTCCGATAACGGCATGCCATCTTCCAGCAGGCCGAAAATCATGGAAAGTGAACCAGACAGGATGCCTTCAAAGGATTTGAGCTCGTCACCAGATCGGATCAGGCCTTGCAGGGTATCAATGATCGGCAAGCCTGCACCGACGTTGGTTTCATACAGGAATCGACGGAAATTACGCGCGGCTGCGCTGCGCATTTCCCGGTAGTAAGCCAGCGATAGAGTATTGGCTTTCTTGTTGGCACAAACTACGTTGAAACCGGCTTCCAGCAAACCCACGTATTCGCTGGCCAGTTCCGCGGCAGTGGTGCAATCCACAATAGTGGGGTTCAGCAGGCCGAGGCGATCACGGATGGCAATTACGTCATTGATGCTGTACACCTTACCTTCCCGCAGCAGCTGCTCAGGCCATTGCGACAGGTCGATCACATCATCAGCCACCAGCAACTGCCGGCTGTTGGCAATGGCGCGAACCCGTAACTCCACGTCCTGCTCCAGCAACTTGGGCGACTGCTGACGGATTTGCCGCAACAACTCTCCGCCCACATTGCCACAACCCAGCAGGATCAAATCGATGTGAGTGGTGTGACTGAAAAAGGCTGTATGGCAGGCGCGGGTAGCTGACTGGGCTTCATCGCCCTGCACCACAACGGCAATGGCACATTCGGTGGAGCCCTGGGCAATCACTTCCACATTCACGCCTGCAGAAGAAATGGCCGTCAGGAAACGCGCCGCGATACCGCGGTAATGTTTCATGCCTTCGCCTACCAGCGAGACCACGGCGCGATTGCCCTGCACCAGGATATCGCCGATCAGTTTGTGCAAACGTTCGAAATGGAATTCTTCTTCCAGCGCACGGCGGGCTTTGTCGGCATCGGCCTGTTTCACACACAGGGTAATGCTGTACTCGGAGGAAGATTGCACGATCAGCAGTATGGAAATCGATCGGCTGGCCAGAGCGTCCATGACGCGGCGGGCGATGCCCACGCGGCCACGCAAACCACCGCCTTGCAGGGTGATGGAAGCTACATTCTGCAAATGTGAAATACCACGTACCACGTGAGTCCGTTTGGCATCGCGATGGATCAGGGTACCGGGCTGATCAGGCTCATAGGTGTTGCGTATCTCGCATAACACATCCTTGGCGGCCAGCGGCGTCAGGGCTTTGGCAGAAATTACCTTTGCACCGAAATAACTCAGCTCCATAGCCTCTTCATAAGAGACTTCAGTGAGACACTGTGCGTTGGAAACGATGCGTGGATCAGCGGTGAAGAAACCATCCACATCCTTCCAGATCTGGCAGCGGGCGGCACCTACTGCCGCTGCGATGGCCGCGGCGGAATAATCCGTTCCATTGCGGCCGAGTAGCTGGATCTCTCCGGCTGCGTTGCGACCATAGAATCCCGGTAGCACCAGCACCTTCACATCCTGCGACAAGCGCGCCTTCAGCAAAGGAGCGGCAGCCTCAATATCCACCAGCGAATCCAGCCAATCTTCATTGGCGAGCGGCAGCACATCGGTGTCTGACCAGGCAGCAGAGATCCCGCGATGACGCAGCAAGTCCACCATCAGGCGACTGCTGAAACCCTCACCAGAAGCCAGAATGCTGGCGCGTGTGCGATCCGGGCATTGCCCCAGCAAGCGCACGCCTTCAATGCGTTGGGCCAATTGGGCAGATTGCTCCTGTTGGTTTGAACTCCCCAGCGGGGTAGCCACGCCCTTGGCGGAAAGCTCATCCAAGACGGATTGCTGGCGTTGCAAAGCTTCCTGCAAAGATGCCTTGCCATCACTGCCATCCACTGACAGATCTATGGCTGCCAGCAGCAGGTCGGTCACACCTTTGACCGCCGACAAGACCACGATCACCTGGCCGTCGCCCGCATGGCGCTGGATCACTTCGGCACTGGCTTCAAAGCCCGCCAGGTCCGCCACTGAGGTGCCGCCAAATTTCTGAACCAGCAGATTTGCTGAGGACTTTTCTCCAGAACTCACGGAGCTCATTGCGCATCTCCGGCTACATCACCCGAGTAAGCATGTTGATGCACAGAACGCATGGCGCGGCCGGAGGGATCGTTCATCTGCTGCAGTGACTTATCCCACAACACCGCCTCCGGAGTACTGCAGGCCACGGTGGGCCCACCAGGAACTGTTTGTGCCGCAGAAGCCAGGGGGAAGTGTTTTTCAAACAGGCTGCGGAAGTAATAGCCTTCCTTGGAAGTGGGCGTGTTGAAAGGAAAGCGACCGGCCGCTCTGGCCATGTCAGCATCGCTCACCGCTGCTTTGGCGTGATCTTTTACGGCATCAATCCAGCCATAACCCACACCGTCGGAAAACTGCTCCTTCTGACGCCAGGTAATTTCATCCGGCAGCATGTCAGCGAAGGCTTCACGCAGGATATGCTTTTCGATCTTGTGCGAGCCGTCTTTTTGCAGACCCGCCATCTTGTCAGCCGGATTCAGGCGCATGGCGACATCGAGGAATCGCGTGTCCAGGAAAGGCACGCGTGCTTCTACGCCCCAGGCCGCCATGGCCTTATTGGCCCGCAGACAATCGTAGCTGTGCAAACGGGACAGTTTGCGCACGGTTTCTTCGTGAAAAGCGCGCGGATTCGGGGCCTTGTGGAAATACAGGTAGCCACCAAAAATCTCGTCTGCACCCTCACCCGACAGCACCATCTTGATACCCATGGCGTGAATCTTGCGCGCCATCAGATACATCGGTGTGGCAGCACGAATGGAGGTGACATCATAGGTTTCAAGGTGATAGATGACCTCTTCCAGCGCGTCCAGACCTTCCTGAATGGTGAAGGTAAAGCCATGGTGTACGGTGCCAATATGTTTGGCCGCCTTCTCGGCAGCTGCCAGATCAGGCGAGCCCTCCAGGCCAATGGCGAAGGAGTGCAAACGTGGCCACCAGGCCGGGCTCTGTTCGTCATCTTCCACCCGCATGGCTGCATGTTTGGCGGCGAGGGCAGTGGTAATGGAAGAATCGAGGCCACCTGAAAGCAATACACCGTAGGGCACATCGGTCATGAGGTGACTCTTGACTGAGTCTTCAAGCGCATGGCGCAATGCGGCCCGGTCGGAAGTAGCATGTTCTACCGCCTCGAAGGTTTCCCAATCGCGGTGATACCAGCGTTGTGGCCCGAGTTGTTGCTCGGCCTGCTCACTGACCCAGTAATGCCCGGGTGGAAATTCATGCACCTGGTTACACACATCCATCAGCGCTTTCATTTCCGAGGCTGCAAACAATTGGCCGAGCGCGTCGTGGCCGTAATACAGAGGAATGATGCCGATAGGGTCACGGGCCATCATCCAGCGGTCAGCTGCTTCGTCGTACAGCACGAAAGCAAACATGCCACGCAGCTGATCGAGAAAATCGGGGCCGTGTTGCAGGTACAGCGGCAATATGACTTCGCAATCGGATTCGGTGCTGAAATGGTAGCTCTTGCCCAGCTGCTGACGGATTTCCTGGTGATTGTAGATTTCACCGTTGACTGCCAGCGCTTGCTTGCCCGACTCACTGATCAGCGGCTGCGCGCCAGTATTCACATCGACAATGGCCAAACGTTCATGCGCCAATACTGCCTTGTCGGAAGTCCAGATACCGCTCCAGTCCGGGCCGCGGTGACGCAGCAAACGCGATTGCTGCAAAGCTATTTTGCGGACGGCCTGGCCGTCCTGGCGCACATCCAGCACGCCAAAAATGGAACACATGGTGGGACCTCACTAAAGAATCCGGATTTTAAGGGAGGCCGGTGGAATAATTATGAAAGCCTCAACATCACTGCGCTTGCGCAAGGCTTTACCCGGCGCAACTGCAAGTCTTAATACTAAGCGCTCCGGCGCGCGCGGTCTACGGTCAAATCAATGATTTACCTGCCTTTCCGGCTTCTGAGATCGCATCTATCGGTCCCTGCTGGCTAGGCTGGCCTGCTCTGCCTTGATGCCTGCGGGGCCGATGTCGAGCGGGTAAACCTCCAGGCACTCGGTCAATTGGCAAATTTTTCGGGTCAGCAAATCCAGTCGCTCGGGCTGGAGTCGATCAAAGCCCAGGTCCAGCCGGATATCGTCTGTGTTCCAGGGTATGACCCGGGCGAATTGCGGCACCAGTTCAAACAGGCATAACAATGCAAACACCCGGGCCAGGGCGCCGGGGAACCGCTCCAGCAAAATGGTGATCTCCACCTGCGCCAGTGGCGCCTGGGGTACAGGCCCGGTGGTGTGCACGCTGTAGACATCTTCCTGTCCGGACAGATTGGGTAATGTCGCTGTCATGGGGCAATCCTTTGTGGCAATCCTTTCTGGCAATCCTTTCAGGCCATTCTTTCAGGCCTTTACTTCAGGCCGTTATTTTGGGGTTTCATTCATGCCAAACCCCATAGACGGTAAATTATAGGCTGTACCGGGCATACAGGAAGTGAAGTCAGGCACTGCTTTATCGGAAATCAGGCAGCCCCGTGAATGGCCGATCTGAGGGCTAAAGTTCAGTCCGCAGGCATATCACCAGCCAGGCCGGCCATGCGTTATGATTCCACTGAATTAAGCTGCGCAGGACTCAAAAAATGAACCGTACCAATCACTTTCGCTCCCTGAGCGCCTCAATCTTTCTGCTGATTGCTGGCCATGCCCTTGCAGCAGAGACTGTGCGGCTTGGAGATTTGCGCGCAGCTCCAGGGGAGGCTGTGTCGGGTTATCTGCCCATTGCGGCGCTCAATGATGCAGGCACAGAACTGCCAGTATCCATCATCCACGGCGCCAGGCCAGGCCCAACGCTGGCGCTGATTGCCGGAACGCATGGTTATGAGTACGCCGGCATCATTTCCTTGCAGCGAATTCGCCAGACCATTAACCCGGCAGATCTCAGCGGGACCTTGCTATTGGTGCATATCGCCAACCCGCCCTCATTCTATGGCCGGACCATCTACTACAGCCCGGCTGACGGCCAGAACCTGAACCGCGTTTACCCCGGAAAAGCGGATGGCACACTCAGTGAACGCATCGCCTATGCCATTACCCGCGAGGTGATTGAACAGGCTGATTTCCTGGTTGACCTGCACGCAGGTGACGGCAACGAAGCGTTGCGGCCCTATGTTTACCTGCCAGAGACGGGGCAGGCTGAACTGGATGCCGCCAGCCGCGGACTGGCGATTGCCTTTGGCCTGGACCATATCGTGATCGACAAGGGCAGGGCTCAACCGCCTGAGGCTTCTCTGTATACGGATCAGACCGCCATATCACGCGGCATTCCGGCCATCACCACCGAGACCGGCCAGCTGGGTTTGAGCGATGATTACTGGGTCAGCCTCGCTGAGGACGGCATTCTCAATGTCATGCGTCACCTCGGCATGTTGGCCGGCGCTGTGACACCCAACGAAGGTGTAGTTTGGCTGGAAGATTACGAGGTGATCCGGGCATCGAGCAAGGGCATCTTCCGGCCAGCCGTTCGGGATGGTTATGCGGTTGCTGAAAACGGACTGCTGGGTGAGCTGGTGGATGCCTTTGGCGAGCCGATTGAAACCATCCGTTCACCCTTTGCCGGCGTGGTGAACTATGTGCTGGGAACCCCGCCAGTCAGCGCCGGTGAGCCGGTGGCGATGATCAGCAAGTTAAGCCAGCGGTAGAGCGCAATGAAGGAGCGAGCCTCGCTTGTGACAGACAGGCTAGAGTCGGCAGCAAGGCTACATCCAACATGACTGCGGTAACCATCGGGTGCAGGAGCGAGCGTAGCTCGCGATCCACAAATTAAAACTCGTACTCCAGCAAAAACCGCCAGGTGAGGTCGGGGCTCTTTTGATCAAGGCCCACAATGGCGCCCGCTTCCCAGGCCAGCTTCTGTTTGCCCTGCAGATTGATCTGGCCCATCAACACAGGTCCCAATCCGAAGGAGTTGTCTCCTTTGTACAGTTCAATGGCCGGTTCCAGCGCGGGTGAATGGCGGTAGCGGGCTTGCAAGCCCATAGCCGTTTCGAATTCATCCTCAATATCATCGCCCCACTCCTGCGATGCGAAGAAATTGGCGGTTCCACTCCATTTGCCCCACTCCTTCTCGGCGATGATCCCTGTCGAGAATTCCCAGATGTCGTCCTGGTGCTGCTTTTCCAGCTCAAACAGCACGGCCCAATCGGCCCAGAATTCGCCCTGCTCCGTGAGCTGTCGCATGGCCTCCAGCTCGTAACCCGAAAGCTCAAAACTCTGTTCGTCAGATCGCTGGCCGAGCAAGTACACCTCACCAAACCAGCGCTCCCCAAACGCTCGACCATAAGCGAAGCGGTACAGGCCCAGATTATCCGGGATGTTTTCCTGGTAATCCTGCAAGGAAGCGCGCGCCTCGAATTCCTGCTCCAAAGGCTGCACGTAGGGGTGATAGATCTTATCGATTACGATGCCGTCCGCATGAATACTGGGCGACAGCATCAGAAAAGCCAGACACAGAGCCATCCCACAGGCTTGCTGTTTTGGTGCGCCCAAGGCGGGTGATGCCCACATACCTCAGGCCCTGGCCCCTGAACCAACTCCTGACCCAGCACCGCCAGGATCTTGTGATGGCCAGGCCAGAATCACCACGGCAGCCACCAGCACAAAGCCAGCCAGGTAAGCCAGAACCTGCCATGGAGACGGTGTTGATTCATAGCCGACCAGGGCATAAAGCAATTGTCCCATCAGGTCTTGCTCAGGTAGCCAGGCAGAGCTGTCCCATAAGGGTTGGGTAGAAGGAATCCAGTCCGCCTGTGTCAGCAACATCACCGCTTGCGACCACATATTACCGGCAATCAGAGCGAGCAGAAAAATCGAAACCCATCTGCCCCATCGGCGCGGCAGGCCCAGCAGGCCGTAATACAACAAAACGCCGATACTGATGCCAATACCCAGACCCAGACTTGTCCCCATCCAGACGGCCTGCAGGTGTTCGGTTTGCTGAATCAGGCCACCTACATACAGCACGATCTCTGATCCCTCGCGAGTAACCGCAAGCATGATGATAGCCGCCGCTGCCAGCATAAAACCCGGCATGGATAAGGGGCGACCGCCAGCCACAGCTTGTTCTGAGGAGTTCTGTCGGCGCAACATGTCCCAGAAGAAAACCGCGATGAGAATGGTAATCACGCTTTGCAGCAGCGCATTTACCACCTCCTGGCCCACATAATCAAACCACTCAGATACGGTTTGCAGATTGAAGGCATAAATGAATGCGCAGACAAAACCGGCCATCAGACCCACACCCAGGGCGGTGAATTTTTGCTTTTGCATGCAACAGATCGCACACAAAACACTGATCAGCAGCGCGGCTTCGAGCGTTTCCTGCAAAATCAGAATTACTGCATTCAACAACATTGAATGTTCCCCCGACCCCTCATTCAATCACCACTTTGCCTTGCGCAGTCTTCGGGTAGAACTCACCAAAAAAGGGGTACTCTCCGGCAGGCAAGGGACCGATAAAGATCACCGTCTGGCTATTGCCGGTAATCACTTTTTCACGATTGAGCTCATAGCTTTCAAACTCTTCCGGCGTGGGGTCAAGGTTGCGAATCAGCAGCTTGACTTTGGTATCAGCGGGAATCACAACTACGTCCGGGTAGAACAAATGGTCTTTTATTTCGATTTCAATCACGGGTGGGGCCGCGTGTGCAACGCCAAAGCTCAGCAATGCAAGGAGAAACAGCACCAGCCTTGTCATATGTGGGACTCCGCTACCGGAATCAATTTTTCAGCAGTGTGCTGAGGTGCACCATCAAGACTTGTGGCCATAGCGGGAAAGCGGATACGAAAACTGGCCCCCTGCAGTTTTTGGGAAACACCCACTCCAATGACAGCGTGATGCAGGTCAACAATTCTCTGCACGATAGCCAGACCCAGCCCGCAACCGGATTCGCCCGACTGATGACGATCAGCCCCAATGCGGTAGAAGCGATCGAAAATTACCGCTCTCTGGTCTTCACTGATACCGGGGCCTGAATCGTCAATGCTCAACAGCACTTCCTTGCCGAGTCCTGCCGATTTGGAGTTCCGGTTGGCGCGAAGGCTGGGCATGTTATTCGTATCAGCAAGCCCCTGGCTGATAATGACCTCAATGCGGCCGCCGCGTGGTGTGTACTTGTTGGCATTGCTCAACAGGTTCTGCAGCAAGGTCAGCAGGGCAAATCTGTCCCCCATGATCTGGGCTCGTTCCCCATGAAACTCCAGCGATTGTTGCTTATCTTCAAAGTTGGCAAATTTCTCGGCCATAACTTCCTGGGCCAGCGCCGACAGGTCGATAGGCACAAAGGTCGCGTTGTACTGATCTGGCGAACTTCGATAGAGGGCCAGTATTTGCTCCACGATATGTGCCAGTCGTGCCGCGGTGGCCTGCAGTTCATCCAGTTGAACGCCATCCAGGCTTTGCTCCAGATTGTAGAGCTGTACCTTCAATATGCTGATCGGTGTGCGGAGTTCGTGGGCGGCGTCCGATGCAAATTGCCGCTCGCGTTGTAATGAAGTCTCCAGCCTTTGTAACAGGCCATTACTGGAGCTGATGATTTTGGACAGCTCCAATCGTGGCGATTCAATGACCAGCGGGCTGAGGTCTTCAGGTTGCTTGCTGCCGAGCATATCAGCCAGTTGGCGCAAGGGCCGCAGGCCCTGGCTGACGATTAGCCAGATCAACAAGCCGATAATGGGCAAGCCCAGCAGGATCGGGTAGATCGCGTTGAGTATGACGTTTTCCGCCAGCATGTAACGAAGGTCGGTACGTTCTGCCACCAGCACCCAATAGCCACTTGCAGGATCGTAGTAGGCGATGGTGCGCCAGCGAAAGCCATCAAAATTGCTGTAATTGAAGCCCGACTCCAAATCACCAAGAGGCTTGTCCGGAGCGTTGGAAGAAAACGCCTTGAGCTGGCCCCCCTGCCAGACCTGGAAAGCAATGGCGCTGTCGTGATTGATATTGCTGGCAGCTCTGTCTGTGTGGATATTGGCAATCAGCCTGGCCGTGTCCAGCAGTTGCTTGTCGAACAGTCGCTCAGCTTCCTGCATGCTGGATTGATAGCCCCGCAGTGCAGCCAGAAAACTGAACAGTGTAATGGCAGCAAGGATAACCACCACCAGGAACACGCGAATGGAGCTCAAGTTGGCTTAACCTTGTAACCCACGCCGCGCACGGTGGTGATGAACTGTGCACCCAATTTTTTACGTAAATGATGAATATGCACTTCCAGCGCATTGCTGGATACTTCCTCACCCCAGCGGTATAGCCGGTTTTCAAGGATATTGCGTGTTTGCACCCTGCCGGCATTTTCCATCAGGCTCTTGAGCAGCATGTACTCACGCCGCGAAAGCTCCAGTGATTCACCTTTGAGCCGCACTTCGCCGCGGTTGACATCGAGACTGACATCGCCAATTTCGATCAGTGATGTCTTGGCGGTACTTAGACGTCGCTCCAGCACCCGCAATCTGGCGAACAGCTCGGTCAATTCGAAGGGCTTGGCCAGGTAATCATCTGCACCACTATCCAGACCGAAAATCTTGTCATCTACACTGGCCCGGGCGGTCAGA
>JANOGQ010000606.1:0-2954 GCA_031406105.1 Lysobacterales bacterium
TTTTTCCTCGGTCCCTTAACTCTCACCCCCATGTTTCAAATTCGGTAGGCGAGAGCCTTCATGATGCCAGCAGTAAACGCCATGGCCGTGCGAATGGGCAGTGGCAACTCAGCTGCGCCGGCTTCTTCTGCCATGCGGGCATGCTGGGCTTCATCGGTTTTCATCTGATCGAGAATGGCTTGGCTGCGGGCATCTTCCACTGGCAGGCGCTGCAGATGTTCCTGCAAATGCGCCTCTACCTGAATTTCCGTTTCGCGCAAAAAGCCCAGGCTCCAGCGATCTCCGGCCAGGCCAGCGAATGCGCCCATCGCAAAAGAACCGGCGTACCACAAGGGGTTCAGCAGGCTGGGCCGGCTGCCCAGTTCTTCCAGCCGTGATTCACACCAGGCCAGATGATTGATTTCCTCGGCAGCCGCCTGCTGCATGGCTTCCCGCACCCGCTCATCACGCGCGGTGGCGGCTTGACCGGCATACAAGGCTTGCGCGCAGATTTCACCGGCATGGTTTACGCGCATCAGGCCAGCCACATGCTCGCGACTTGCAGAATCCAGCTCCAGATCGGGCAAATCCAATGCGGGGCTGGGCTGGGCCGGGGCAGGGGCGGCGCCGGTAGACAGGCGCAAGGCCTCGTCAATCTGGATCAGGATACGATCCATGGCGGTGAACTGGCGTGACTGACTCATTGGCGCCTCAGGCTTGGGGAAATTGAACCACTGTTAGTATAATGCCAGTCGCGGCCTGGTGCGCCAGGCTGTCCGAAGCAGGTCGCTTTCGCATACAATCATGGGCCGTTTAAGGTATTTCAAAGATCAGGACTGCCCGATTTCATGCCCTATTACGACAAACATGTGTTCTTTTGCACCAATGATCGTGGCGAAGGCACCGACAGGCCATCATGCGCCCGTTGTTGTTCGGTGGAACTGCGTGATTACGCCAAACAGCGCATCAAGCAGCTGGATCTGGCAGGTGCCGGAAAAATTCGTATCAATTCAGCAGGTTGTCTGGATCGATGTGAAGATGGGCCAACTGTTGTGGTGTATCCGGAAGGGGTTTGGTACACCTATGTGGATGAATACGACGTGGATGAGATCATCGATTCGCACCTGGTGGCTGGCAAAGTGGTGGAACGGCTCAAAATCTGAGCAGTTCATCATCCCGCTCCAGCGACCAGCCTCCACGCGCCCCGGAACACTAAATTTCCTGTGCTGCGGGTTGAATCCATTGGCATAAGCCAGTAGAATTCCCGCCCTTCACCCGCGACCTTTTACCGTCGAGACAATCTCATGAAGACCTTTACTGCTACGCCGAAGACCATTGAGCGCGACTGGTGCCTGGTTGATGCGACTGACAAAACACTGGGCAGACTGGCTACCGAAGTGGCAAGCCGCCTGCGTGGTAAACACAAACCTACTTACACACCGCATATGGACACTGGCGATAACATCATCATTGTCAATGCGGAAAAGATCAAAGTAACCGGCAACAAGCTGGCTGACAAAATGTATTACCACCACACTGGCTACGTTGGCAACCTGAAGTCTATCAACTTGGGCAAACAGCTGCAGGAGCACCCCGAACGCGTTCTGAAAGGCGCCATCAAGGGCATGCTGCCGAAAAACCCACTGGGCCGAGCCATGTTCCGCAAGCTGCATGTTTATGCAGGGCCCGAGCATCCGCACATCGCACAGCAGCCGAAGCCGCTGGACATCTGAATCAGGAATTACGGAATAAATTATGGCAAGCGAACAGTATTACGGCACCGGCCGTCGCAAATCCTCAACCGCTCGTGTGTTCCTGACCCGCGGTGACGGCAAGATCGTCATCAATGATCGGACCATCGAAGAGTTCTTCGGTCGCGAAACCTCTCGCATGATCGTACGGCAGCCGCTGGAAAAGGTCGAAATGACCGACAAGTTTGATATGAAAGTCACCGTTGAAGGCGGCGGCATGTCCGGACAGGCAGGCGCCATTCGCCTGGGCATCACACGCGCTTTGATGGAATACGACGGCGAGCTGCGTAAATCACTGCGAGCCGCCGGCTACGTAACCCGCGACGCCCGCGAAGTAGAGCGTAAGAAAGTCGGCCTGCACAAAGCTCGTCGCGCCGTACAGTTCTCCAAGCGCTGATCTGGCGGCAGCTTTTGCTGCCACCCAGTGTTGTTACGATTCCTTGGGGGGTCGTCTAGTGGTAGGACTGCGGACTCTGACTCCGCCAGCGGGGGTTCGAATCCCTCCCCCCCAGCCAAAAAACAGAAAAGCCGCCTTTATGGCGGCTTTTTTGTTTTTCGACTGCGGGGTCGGGATGAGAGCACCTGTCGCCTGAAAGGCGACGGGGTTCGCCAATCGGCAGCCAAAATCAAAATTCGGGCCGATTGGAAGCGCGCAGCAACCCGAGCGAATGCGAGGGCGAGGCCCAGGGAAGGGCCAAGTTAATCGCTCCCCCGGTAGTCTCGCAGCAAAGTGAGTCAAGGGGTCGGACCTGGATATGTTTGAGTCAAGGGGTGAGTCAAGGGGGTGAGTCAAGGGGTCGGGGTGAGTCAAGGGGTCGGACCTGGATGTGTTCCTGTAAGAATTGCGTTTCTTTATCGATTTCAAGCTTTTTAACTGCTTAAACAGATCATTTCGGCCAGCAAAACACTACTTTAGCGAACCGTAATTGCCTTGCTACCCTTAAACTTCGGTTTTCCGCCCGAAAAACTCTGTTCTAAGAGCTGAAATCATAATTATTTTGCAGAATATGCAGTCATATCAATCATACGATCTGGTCTGACCACCCCGTTTCTCCTCACAACATCCTGACAGGAGAAATTATCGACGAGGAAACTTTGCCGCTGCTCGGCCTGATCATCGAGTACGCCTGGTAAGCAAATACTTCAGGTGGGTTCACTCAGCTGCTTGTTCAGCAAAAGGCTACGCGGTATCGTGGGCTGAGAGAGTGCTACCTTCACTCCGAT
>JANOGQ010000617.1:0-12543 GCA_031406105.1 Lysobacterales bacterium
GTACTGCAGGGGTCGGGTAAAGTATTGCAGATTTCTGGAGGTTGGAGCGGTACTCCCGGTAACTGCACCAGCCGAAGCAGCAACGTCGGCGCTACCATCCTTTGGGGCCAGAACGAGCGACGGGTGCTGGTCATCAACGCCTCGACCACTTTCACCGGCAGTATTATTATCGAGAACCTCACGATTGGCGGCGGCTTTTCGAGCGGCAATGGTGCTCTGTGCCTGGGCCTGGGTGAACAGAACGGCGGTGTGATGGGCATTCGCGTGGAACGCGTCTGGATAACCCAGTGCAGTGTTGCAACCAACAGTGGTGTCGATGCACCCGCTGTTTCGCTGGTATCTTCGTCAGCACTGCTGGTGCGTAATAATGTCATTGAGAATAATTCCAATGGGACCGGAGTTATCTTCAGCAGCGCGCTGAAGGGTGGCGCTGGCTACATTCTCAACAATACGATCGTCAACAACACCACAGGCAATGTGAATGGCTTTGCTGCTGTGTCTACTTCGGCAAGCGGAGAAGCTACCGTGGTGCTGGGCAATAATCTGTTTGATCTCAACACGGCCACGGCTGCAAACCGGGTGGACATTCGGGTGGGCACTGGCGTCACGCTGACGAACAACCGGTTTACTGGCCTTTCTGGTTTTCCGGACAGCAACACCGGCAGTTCCAGCGGCCCGGCCGGCTTCTTTGGCACTGGTTACGACCTTGCTAAAACTTCGCCTGCGCGTGATGCAGGCGCCTTTTTTGCACCGATCATTCAGGGCACCCAGGATATCGCCGGGCAGTGGCGGATATATGGCAATGCGGTCGACCTTGGCGCATTTGAATTTACCCTTTTGTTTGAGGACGGTTTCGAGACTGCCACGCCTTGACTCAAGGCTGTCATTGCTGGCAAAACTGTGAGTTCCCCTTTTTTTGCATTCCGCTTGGTACTGGGTATACCGGTAAAACTGTATCCGGCCCCCTTTTTAGCCCCCTTTTTACTCCCGGATTTCATGGAAAAGAGTTCCTTGCCCCTTTCACACGCTCAAAAACCACACGTCCACCCTGCATCACCCAGGCTACTCTGCGGGTGAGTGCTGTGATGTCTTCGAGTGGATTGCCTTCAACAGCAATCAGGTCTGCGCGATAGCCAGTGGCAATGCGACCCCTGTGTTCACTCTGGCCCAGCAGGGTCGCGGCGTTGATGGTAGCGCTTTGCAGAATTTCGGCATGGCTCATGCCGGCTTTTACAAACCACTCCAGCTCGAGGGTGTTCTGACTGAACATGCTCATCACGGCATCTGAGCCGAACACGATGGGAATGCCGGCCCGGTGCGCACGGGAGAGCATATCAAGGTTACGTTGAGTGAACTGGCGTAATTCCCCGACCACGGCTTCATCAAAACCGTACTCGTCACGATGATCTGCATAGTAGCGATTGTGATCGATGGTGGGTACATAGGGAATGCCGCTAGCGACCCAGGCTGTCAAGGTTGCGTCGTCCACATCCACGGCGTGTTCGACGGAATCCACGCCGGCGCGAATGGCGTCAGAAACTGCAGATGGTCCATAGGCGTGCAGGGCCACTTTAAGGCCGCGTGCATGCGCTGCTTCGGTGGCGGCTTTGATTTCTTCAAAGTTGTAGATCTGCTGTCCACTCAAGTCATCGGCCGTTCCGGTGGTGGCAAAAATCTTCAACCATTCTGCACCGCTGTCAGCCACTTCATTGGCGCGTTGCACCATGGCGGCTATACGTGCTTGCGGTTCGGTCAGGTGCGGCATCACTAAGGGATGGATGCCCGTTCCCGAAAGCCACAAATTCGGTCCCCTGGCTTCACCGCCCTGGATCAGGAGGCGAAGTTGGAAATCCACACCATCCAGTGCAAACAGGTCGCGCGCGCCGGTGATACCTTGCTGCAGCATCAGTTCGGCATTGATCCTGGCGGCCTCCAGGCGTTGGGCCGGAGAGGTACGCTGCAGCAGCTGCTCCCAGGCATCACCCTGCGGCGGTGTGACCAGGCCGTAGGTGACATGCACATGGGCATCGATTAGCCCTGGTACTGCCGTGAAATCGCTAAGGTCATGTACCTCGGCATCGGCAAACTGGCCGAGAAGATTCGTACCGGTGGCAATTATGCGATCACCGACAATCACAACTTCCTTTCCTGGCAACACTTCGCCTGTGCCATCGACTACGGCGGCGAAATGCAGCAGCAAACTAGCAGTCAAGGCAACAAAACCCGCCACAAGAGTCGCCTCAGAAACGGAAGATGCCTTCTACGCCATAGGTTCGGGTCTGGGCGTACAGGCTGAAAGGAATGCCTAGGAAACTGATGCCACGCATACTGCGATAATCCGTATCGCCAAGGTTCCGCCCATACAGCGCCAGCCCCCACTGTTCGTTGAAGTCGATATCCCAGGCGGCATTCCACAAGCCATACCCGGGTTGGTAGGAGTTTTGCAGGTTATCCGGGTTGAAATACTGGCTGTCACGATAGGTGTAGTTCAGCATCAGGGCATTGGCGGCCGAGCCCAGCTTGAACTGGTATCGTCCCGTCAGAGCCAGCGTCCACTCGGGTGCCCGTGGCAACACGTTTCCGGCCACGTTCACCGGCGCCCCCGTGCTTCCATCGACGGCGCCACCGGGAAAGTCATCAAAGCTGGCATCGGTGTAACCAACACCGAAATCTAAGCTGAAGGCCTCACCAAAAAAAGTGGTTCCCTCCATTTCAAAACCCTTGGTGGTAACCTCGGCCGCGTTTGATACTAGCAAGGCGGTTGTACCGCTGAAAGGATCGAAGCGGAACTGGAATACCTGATAATCATCATAGGTGGCGTAAAAGGCCGAAAGATTGAGGCGCAACAGACCATCCAGCAGATCGGATTTCAGGCCTATCTCATAGCTGTCGACGGTTTCTTCTTCGTAGGGGAGGTCGTCGGCAGAAGCCACCAGATCCACATTCCAGCCTCCGCTCTTGTTTCCATTGGCATAGGTGAAGTAGCTGTGCATCTGCTCATTGAGCTGAAAGCCCAGACTGGCGGTGGCAGTAAGGTAGTCTTCATCACGACTGAAATCATCATCAATCAGCAAGGCCAGGCCAAAGCCTGGAAAAACCATCTGGTGGATTGAGGCGTCCTTGCTTTCATCGGTCCAGCGCAGTCCGCCGCTTATAGAGAAGCGATCCGTCAGATCGTAATTTCCATTGACGAACAGGGCCCAGCTTTGGGTGGATACGGATGAATTCTGTTCAGCGGCATCTATACCGGCGGGCGGGCCACCGAAGCCTGGCCCCAGCGCAACTTTGCGAATGGTGTCGGCATCTTGGTCAAAATAAAACGCACCGAGCACATAGTGGAAGCGCTGATCGGCGGGCGATGCGAGTCTCAGCTCCTGAGTGAAATGCGAGAAATCGTCTTCGAAATACCGGGCATGGAGGGTGAACATGCGTGTAGCATCTTCGTCGCTGCCCACCTTGCGATCCACGCTGCGATAGCCGCTGATGGAAGTCAACACAAAGTCATTTCCAAGCTGGTAATCCAGGGTGAGTCCGGTACCCCAGCCACCGGTGTCGTCGATCAGATCGGCATCCTGATCCACTACATAAATGGGAGCAGCCTGCGGATTGCCAAAGGCGTTCTCGAAGGCGGCATCTGGTTCGAGGAACAGCAGATCGTTATCCTGACGACGAACATCGAAGGACCAGTTGATATCGAGCACGTCACTGGGCTGGAAACGCAAGCTGCCGCGGCCGAGCAGGTGATCGTTGGTCATCAGGCTGTTACCGGTGAACAGGTTATCGATATATCCATCCTGATTCTGTGCAATCACCGAAAAACGCGCTGCCGCTGTCTCACCCAGCGGAATATTGATAATGCCGGTACCACCCAAAGTGTCGAGATTGCCTGCGCGCAGGCGGAATTCTCCACTGGTCGTACCGCCATCCTGGCCGGTAACCGGCTTGTTACTGACGATGTTGATCACGCCGGAAGAGCTGTTCTTGCCAAATAGTGTGCCTTGCGGCCCGCGCAATACTTCCACTTGAGATATGTCCACCAGTCCCTGGTCTACCGACAGTGACTGGCCTGCGAAAACGCCATCGATGTACACACCCACGCGGGTATCAAAGCCGATATTGCGGGAAAAATCGCCGATGCCGCGAATGCCGATAAACGTTTCTCCCGAAGAACCGGTTTCGCCAAAGACAAGGTTGGGCACGGAGTATTCCAGACCCTGCACGCTGGTGATTCGCTCTTGGGTGATGATGTCACCACTAAGGGCTGAGATAGACAACGGTACTTCCTGCAGGCTTTCTGCGCGATGCCGCGCGGTGACTACCACTTCCTCGATGAGCCCGGGTTTCTGGTTCGTATTTTCTGCCACCTGGGACTGGGCCCAGGCTCCTGGAGCGGCCGATAACAGGCCTGCTGTCAACAGCAGGTACGGAAATTTAGCCTGCTTGAGAGCCCAGTAGTTATGAACGTACTGGTGTGAAATGTGCGTGGCCACTGGCTGGTGCATGGTGTTCTCCTCTTGTGCCTGTAATGATCAAATACCTGTAGCGGCCGGTGATTCCGGCTCATGAACAGGCAAGAGCATTGATCCTGTTAGTTATGCTAGTCGCAGGTCGGACAGAGAAGTGTCGCCCGCAGCACAGTTTCTTGCGCTGGCGACACTTTCAGGAGGAGCATGGCTGTGGGATTCAGCCTTTGCGGATTTGCAGGGGTGTTTGCCCGAAGCGCTGGCGGATAGCATTGGAAAGCGCTGCGGCTTGCGCATAGCCCATCCGCTCGGCAATCAACGCAACCGGCAGTTGGGTTTCACGCAGCAACTTGCTGGCTTCCTGCAAGCGGAGTTCCAGGCAGAATTCGGAGATACTGCTGCCGAACAAGTGGCGAAAACCGCTAGTCAGCTTGTTGCGGTTGATGCCTACCTGTCGTGAGAGGATATCGAGCGCCGGACGCTGTTCGGTGCTTCTCGATAACAGACGCCGTAGCTCGTGCAAGGCCTCGATGTCGCGTTCAGTGAGCTTGACAGGCAAATCAGAATTCTGCCGCCGGGCCAGCACCTGGGACATCAGGCACACCAGTTCAGTGGCCTTGGCTTCCATATGCACTCGTCTGAGATCTCCGTGGAAGGGGTTGTTCAGAATCTGGTCCATTGCCAGCATCATGGCCTGTGATAGCGACCAGTTGTGCAGCAGGAAGTCATCGGCTCCGCCGACCAGTTGGCGAACCGGTGTGGACAAGTCATCAGCATCCAGCTTGAACCGCTCCACCAGTATCTGCGGACGCAGAAACAGGGTGATCCAGTCCAGTGCAGCCCCGCCTTCGATCCACTCCACATCATGCACACCCTGAGGCTGGTGGACGATCTGGCACAGCGGGCCTTCCAACTCAGTTCCGCCAATGCCGTCGAAGTCCATCTGGGTACGGGCAGCCTTTCGAAAATGCAGCCGACTCCAGCCCTCGCCCATCACCTGGTAATTCAGGTGCTGGTGGAATTGGCCACGCATCCCAAGCAGCAGAAAATCTTCGTCGAAGGCAATCAAATCCATGGAGCCATTGCCCAGGGCTCTCGATATCGGCGTATTGAAAAAGGCGATTTCGCCGCGGGCAGTCTGGGTACTGAGATCGCAGTTGCCCGGCTCGTTGCTTTCCGGCTGGCCACAAATCATGCCATGCCAATCCTGCAGGGCTTTGCTAATGCTGAAAGCCTGGTTGTTAACCTTCGACACGCTGGGAGAAGCCTCCATTTCGTAGACACTCACGGAAGACCTTGACAGCAATGTGTCATATTCGGGTATTGAATGCAAAGTGAGAGCCCGGCTTGACCTTTATGCGTTGTATGACCTTGCACTTAACTACTCGAGAAAAAGGGGCCGGATACAGTTTTGCCAAACGTGCACTCCGCCTGGTCTTGGGTATACCGGTAAAACTGTATCCGGCCCCTTTTGCTGAAACTGTATCCGGCCCCTTTTTCGCGGTCATCAGCGCCCTTTTCGTGAGTCCAAACCGGGGTTATCCATGTACTAAAGGCCCAGCCATTCCCGCGCAATGTCTGGCCACCACTGGCTGTGGTAGATACCTGAAACGATAAAGGGAATGAGGGCCATAACGGGCACCGCGTAGCGATGCACACGGTGAATTTGCTTCCGGGTAAGCAGGTCATACAACACCACCACCAATAGCAACACGAAGTAACCGGCGTAGAACGATGCCAGGATGCCCCAGTAACCCGTTCCCAGGGAAGTTTCCAGTGCCAGACCCCACCAGCGGAAATAGGCAGCGCCAACAATCGAAATCGTCGCCAGTATCATCATGCGCTTATGGCTGGCGGGACTCTTGCGCAGGCACAGTGCGGTGAAGGCCAGCACTGGGAATACCAGCATGGTCGTCACAGGAAAAATGTAGAACTGCAGGTTTTCGGGATTTTCTGGGGAATAGAACTGCTGGCTGTAAAACTCGGACCACATCCCCGACACCACCATCAGCGGAATGAGCGCAAACCCGGCCAGCCCAAGAGTGCGGTGGAAGTTGATGTGCCTGAACCGGATCAGCAGAATTTGCAGGGTCAGCAACAACAGCCAGCCAACAAAGGCAAAAACGTGAACCTGCAGGAAGAGAGGAGCTTCGTAGTCGGCGTTGCCGGAATACCGGGTGTTGACCGCAGGCTCGAAACCCATGGACACGCCCAGCCAGCAAAGGAACACGAACAGCGAGTAAAAATTGCGATCCCAGGGGTGATTAAGGGCGAAAACTTTTTGATTTTCCATTGGCAAAGCCCAAGTTATCTATACGATCCGGGAGAGCGAGGTTTGTATAGCGTAGTTTAGCGCCCTGCTGTTTCCAAGTTGGCTAAAAAGGCTTAATCACCGCCAGCTGACACTCAATCGTCTGGCGCCCGGCGTTTGACTTTATTACAAGCTAACAGAAAAAAGGGGCCGAAAAAAAAGGGGCCAAAAAAAGGGGCAAAAAAAGGAGTAAAAAAAGGGGCCGGATACAGTTTTGCCAAACATGCATCCCGCTTGGTCTTGGGTATATCCGTAAAACTGTATCCGGCCCCTTTTTTGCGGCCTCAAGAGCAACGAGGTTGCGACCAGCCACCAGAGACTACCAAACCAGGATTACTCTGCAGCAGCAGCCGCTTTCATCATCGCCACCAAGCGCTAGTTCGGCCAGGGCAAGCTGGCGGGTAGATTCAAGCGCCAGAGTAAGACGGGGTGAGGCGCATTCAGGCAGCGGCGGCTATCTCACTGTCCTTGCGGAACGTTCTGGCCGCCAACAGAAAATGCGTGGCACTCCATATTCCCACCAGCACCACCACCGAGAGTATCGCCCAGCGCAGGGAAGCATTACCGTAGGACGGCTCCAGATAATCGCTGACTATACCGATGCTGAGAGGCCCCAGCCCAAGGCCGATGAGGTTGACCACGAAAAACAGGATGGCTGAACCCACCGACTTGGAGCGCACATCGACCAGTGCATGGGTAGAAGCCAGCGCAGGGCCCAAACAAACATTTTGCAGCAGTGCAGGCAGGATAAAGATCAACATGGCAAGCGTGGGATTACCCACCAGCAGCACCACGCACATCAAGGGTACCAAAAATATGGCAGCAATCGCCGGCACCCATTGATAGTAGCGGCGATCCCGACCCGCCAGCCGATCAGACAACCAGCCGCCACCGAAGGTACCCAGCGCGCCAGCCACCCCGGCGGACAGCGCCATCCAGGTACCGATTTCACCGGTGCTCATGCCGTGCATGCGGATCATGTAGGAAGGCAGCCAGCTGATAATTCCATAGCCCACCAGCGCTTGCAGCGCAGTAGCCAAAGCCAGGTGCCGGAAGGAGTGTTTTCTCCACAGCCTCTTCACTGTGTCGAAAAACCGCGGCGGACTGGACCCGGCCTTTATGCCCTGGCTAAGACCCTTGGGGGGCTCGGCTATGGTCAAGCGCACCACCACCGCGAGGACAATACCCGGCAAGCCTACAATGATGAACGCCATGCGCCAGCCGAAGAATTCATTGATCCAGCCACCCAGCAGAAAGCCCAGCAATATGCCAATATTGATGCCGGTGGAGTAAGTGGCCAGGGCAGTGGCGCGGCGGTTGACCGGGAAAATGTCGGAGATCAGCGAGTGTGATGCGGGGCTGGCACCCGCTTCACCAATGCCCACCGCGGCACGTGCCAAAAATAACTGTGTGAAGCTGGTGACGAAACCGGTAAGCGCCGTCATGGCGCTCCAGGTAGCCAGGGAGGCGGCCACCATGGAACGGCGGCTCCAGCGCTCAGCAAATTGTGCCAGCGGCAATGCGGCGGTTACGTACACCACTGCAAAGGCCAGCCCGGACAGCAGGCCGAGCTGGGTATCACTCAGCCCCAGCTCCGCCTTGATTGGTTCCTGCAGAATAACCAACAGCTGCCGGTCGAGAAAATTGAAGACATACACCAGCGTGAGCATGCCCAGCACGTAGCCACGGTAGGGCGCAGAGTCAAACTTCGTATCATCTGTCATCAGTGATTTTCACAATGGTTGTCTGGGGCTATCGTAGCGGATCAGGCTGATCCGCATGTTGCAGAAGGAGAGGTTGCAGGTCTATTCAGGCTTTGGGGGGTCGTGGGTCCGGATGCGCCGAATCCTGGCGATAGCGTCGAGTACGTGCAGCGCATTAGGCTGCCAGGATTTGCTCACAGCTCCACTGCCTCGTCCAGGACCCGATCACGGATATGGCGGTTGAGCTCATGTTCAGGCACCAGCTCCACCCGGCGATGAAGAAGGTCTGACAGCCGTTCGGCAAGAGGTAGGCGCTGAGCGAACAAGTCATAGCCGCGAGGAAAATCCACCAAAAAGTCCACATCGCTGTCGGGCCTGTCTTCACCCCGGGCAACGGAACCAAATACACGGATGCGGCGGGCACCGTATTGGTTGCCCAAGGCAGCAATCGCTCCTTTCTGTGCCCTAAGTTCGTTCAGTAACATTTTGTTCCCCGCCATTGCCCCGGCCACTGCTCTGTCAACGCGTTAAGGCTCATTATCACGAAAAACTTAGTCCAAGGCACTGTTCCGTATGCAAACAGCCGCCATATCAGTGGTTCCCGAACCTGGCGGCTAATCCGATGAGTGTGATGTTTTCCGCAATCTCGTCATGCGGAATCAATAGGTATTTCCATGGCTTCCCACCATGGCTGCGCGCATGATCCGAGGCATTGGCGCACCATTTCACCGCCGCGTCTTTCTTGGCGACGACAATCGGGTCTTCAAGCTCTTTGCGCATCTTCGGTTCCAGCATGTAAATAACGTCATCTACCTCTGCCACAAAGTCCGGCTGGTATTCCGGGTGATCCGCGCCCGACTTGTAGAAGATCTGGAACTGCCCCAGTGACGGTTTGAACCACTTGGTGGCATCCCGCTCAAGAATTACTGCTAGCTTGCGCTCTGAATCAGAGCCGAATTTCTGCACGGAATACAGACAACGCTGGAAATTTCCGAACAGGTATTTCGCCATATTGCTTTTGTCCGCTGGCGCCACCCGATAATCAGCGGGAGGCTCTTCCACCGAATATGTATATGCACTTGGCTTTAACTCGGTGTAACCCTTGCTGACCTTCACCTCATACCCAGCCGCTTCTTCCCAATAGTGTTCCTGCATCTGAACATGGATGAACCGCGAAATATCCCGTTGATAACAGCGCAACACCTTGCGGATATCTTCATCACTGAGATAGCTTCGGAAATGACTTACTGTCTGTGTGGCCAGCTCGTAGAGCAGATCGGCGTGATCATCGTAGGAAATATCATCGAAATCGACGAGGCCGCTCACCACAAAGTCTTCCAGCCGTGTCTCTTCGTTGCCACTGCGCCCTAGCGCAAGTACTTCGCGCTGATTGGTGCGTAGCGTCTGAATCCACAGTTCATCCGATACCGCAGGGTAGTTCAAGGCGTTAAGCTTCAGCGTGAAAGTTTTGAAGCCGGATTTAACATCACCTGTGGGTACAACACTGATGCGCGGAATGCTGATTGATTGCTGCGTAACCAGATTCACGGTTCTGGCGACCACTGCCGCTATATCCGGCTTCTCGGACATGCCCTCCAGTTCGCCCTGCGCGGGCGTACGTTGCTCTTCGACCGCTTTGACGATGGCAGCCTGAACCTCTGGACTATGCAGATGCTCCAGCGATGGCAACCTCTGCGGCTGGTTTTCAAATTGGCGGATCACCTCGTAGGTTATCTGCGCGACTTTCTGTTCTTCGGGTTTCGCAAATGCAGGGCTCTCACTTTGCCCGGCAAGAGTCGTGCTACTCGTCATCTGCGTTGGCTTAAGGCCCAGCTTAGTGGCGAGCTGGGATTGCGACACCACGGTAGCCGTTTTCCGCGCCAGTTCATTTCCATCCAGCACCACGGTTTGCAGGTGAATGGCGGAATCTGGCCTGTTGGCCTCCTCGATGATCTCCTGGAACTTGTCGTGCGCGACGATGTTCAATCGATCTACGGCGGTTACGCCAGTACGTTTACCGTACGGCAGCCGTAAACCGCGGCCGATGGATTGCTCAATCAGAATCCGGGCGTTGGCAGCACGCAGTGGCACGATGGTGTAGAGATTGGTTACATCCCAGCCTTCCTTGAGCATGTTCACGTGAATCACTATCTCCGTTGGCTCGTCGGTATGCTCGACCTTCAGCAAACGTTCCACCATCTCGTCTTCTTTCGCACCAGTCTGGCTGGAATCCACCTGGATAACTTTCTCTCTGTAGCGCCCCTCAAAGAATCCGTCTGATTTAACCAGAGCCAACAACTGCCCGGCATGAGTGGTATCGCGTGCAATCACCAACAGGAAAGGTTTAACAATGGCATTGCCGCTTTCGCGGGCGTAGGTCTCCAACTCCACCTTCACACTTTCGTGCAGCCGCACACCATCTTCCAATTTGAGGCGTTCGATTTCCTCCGGCGACATTCCGGCCGGGTTGAAGTCTTTGCGCGTCACCACCGCGGGCTCTTTAACAAAGCCATCGGCCATGGCCTTGCCCAAGGGGTAGTCATAAATAACATTCTTGAAGGCCAGAGCGCCGCGCGCGGATTCCACGAATGGTGTAGCCGTCAGTTCCAGTCCCAGAATGGGTTTCAGTTCGTTGATGGCCCTGATCCCGGCACTGGCACGATAGCGATGCGATTCATCCATCAGCATTACCAGGTCCGGCAAGCCCGCAAGATAATCGAAATAGCTCTCACCAATGTATTCCGAAAGCCGCTTGATGCGGGGCGATTTGCCGCCACGTACCTCAGAATTGATTTTGGAGATATTGAAAATATTGATGCGGATCTCACCAAACAGGCGCTGGCCCGCAACGTTGCTTTGCTCGTAGTTATCACCGGTGACGACCATCGGCGATTGAGTCGCAAACTCCGCAATGCCTTTGAAAACATACTTTGGCGTGTTGGGCGTGAAATCCGCGATCAGCTTGTTGTAGATGGTCAGGTTCGGCGCCAGCACGAAGTAATTGTCGATGCCATGGGCCAGATGCAGATAGCTGATAAAGGCGCCCATCAGCCGCGTCTTGCCCACGCCGGTGGCCAGGGCAAAGCACACAGAAGGGAACTCGCGTTCGAAGTCTGTTACCGACGGAAACTCACTGCGGATAGTGTCCAGCACGGCGGCGACATCCGCCTCTTTCCCGGGGGGCGCGATCTCGGTAATGCGGTCGAGAATCTCCAGCGATCGGCGCTGCGGTTGTCGCAGGCTCATGCGGCCGGCAATGCTGTTAACGTGACGATTCATGATAGTGACCCGGTTGGTCCAGTGCTACAATCTCGCGATGAGTCCGAAACTTTCCACTGTCAATCCCTACCTGCGCGATCCCGCGGTACGGGAACGAACCGTATTCAAGTCCGTTGCCAGTTCCTCGGCTATCGAGGGCATCCACGCACCGTTCAAACAAGTGGCGCGCACCAGCGACGAACCGCATCCTCACTCGGGCCGCCTCATTCGGAAAAAATCCTAGCCTGCGACCTCAGGGTGCGGGCAATCACGGCGCGAAAAATTGCGGCCATGGGTGCATAGTCGCGACTCATGGCAGCTTGGATCGCCGCGAAATAGCAGTTTTTCGTTTTTCCGCGGATACCACCGAAGTCCAGGGCGGGCAACCCGGCCTGCAGCCCCATCAGCATAGCCAGCAGGCGGGCACATCGCCCGTTACCTTCACGAAAGGGGTGGATCAGTACGAGTTCCGCATGCACGACCGCGAGCGCAAGTGCCTGCTCCTCAATCGCCATGTACCGGCAGGGTGTAAATTCCCGCAACGAACCCTGCTCAAACTCGCGCATCAGGGCTGGCACACGGTTCGCTGCCGCGAACATGAAGCCCCCTTTGCTGATGTTGACCTGGCGGTCTTGGCCAGCCCATTGGTAAATTTCTCCGAGCCAAAGCCGGTGCATGCGCCGGATGTCGTCAGCACAGAACTGCTGATCCAATCGGGTTTCATCGATCACCCGTTGCGTCGCCCCAAGCAAGGCCTCGGATTCGCGGCGCGCCATTTCCCGCGCCGACCGGATTCCGAGGAGGTTGC
>JANOGQ010000003.1:0-10585 GCA_031406105.1 Lysobacterales bacterium
CGCGGAGCTGAACGACCTGCTCGATGGCGTGAAGTGGCTCAAGTCCCAGCCCTACGTCGATCCGCAACGCGTAGGCATCTGGGGTTGGAGCGGTGGTGGTTCGTTCACGCTGCTGGCGCTGACGGAGACCCAGGAGTTCCGCGCTGGCGTGGCGGTCGCTGCAGTCAGCGACTGGGCCTACTACGACACCAAGTGGGCTGAGGCTTACATGAAGCGGCCGCAGGACAATCCCGAGGGCTACGAAAGAACCTCCCATGCCGCCCGCGCCAAGGATCTGCACGGCAGACTACTGCTGGTTCACGGCACCTACGACGACAACGTCCACCCGCAAAACGCCTGGCGTTTTGCCGATGAGCTCATCGACGCCAACATAATGTTCGACATGATGATCTATCCCATGCGGAAACACGGCATTGAGGACGACGAGGCCCAGCAGCATCTCTATTCGACGATGCTGGAGTTCTGGGACCGCAACCTCAAAGGGGTAGGGCAGCAGGAGAGTAAACAGGAGTTTACAAACTCCCCTTAACTGTGAATCTAGTGCATTATCGCGTTCATGCCAGCTATCGTCGTAGCACCGCTGTTAATGATTTCCCTGTAAATTGAAGAGGTAGTACCCCATGGAAGCTTTACTGAGCCAACGCGTTGACCAACTGGTGTCGAATGGATGGGAGCCCATAACGACCACTGAAACCACTGCATCCCTTGTAGGCCGGCGGCCGTTTGCCTGGTGGCTTTTCCTCATCGTGATTTTTTTGTTTCCGCTTTTTGGCGGGCTTTTATATCTGGTTTTCTGGCTCGCCACCTCGAAGGCCACGGTGTTTCTGCATGTGGAGCAGGGCAAGATTGTGGTTGCCGGAGATGAGTGGCTTATCCGCCACCAGGAAGCCCAGCGCGAGGCCTACGGTGAGAAGCAGCGGCAAATCAAGGAGCAGGGATTCCTGCGAACGATGTGGCCGCAACTTCTCGTTTCACTGCTGTTACTCGGCATATGGAT
This sequence comes from Lysobacterales bacterium, assembly GCA_031406105.1. Lineage (GTDB taxonomy): Bacteria > Pseudomonadota > Gammaproteobacteria > Xanthomonadales > SZUA-36 > JAWXBM01. Next base: position 998 of record JANOGQ010000003.1, read on the forward strand.
TTACCTCCTCAAGACCTATTTATAGCTGAACGATAGCGGGGATAGTTTGCCTGGCCGTTAAGCTTGAGAGCCGTGTAAGCAAACTATCCTCCGCCCGCAGTGTTGCAAAATAACTGCAACAAAGCTTCTTTGGTTTGCGGCGAATAAGCAAACTGTGCTTGAATCAACACCCAAAGTGAAGCGGTACTCAACAAAAGTTTTCGTATTGGAATGGTGTGGCTTGTTGGCCATTGGATACCGCCAATGAATTTCCTTCAGGATCTCAAAGACAGAAATATCCCCAGGGTGGCAGTCGCTTATCTGGTGACATCCTGGCTGCTGATTCAGATTTCCGAAACAACCTTCGAGTACATCGGTCTGTCGAGGTCGGCCGTTACTGCGGTCATTGTGACGGTCGCTGTCGGATTTTTACCCTTCCTTGTTTTTGCCTGGCTGTTTGAGCTCACTCCGGATGGCTGGAAGAGGGAAAAGGACATCCAGCGCAGTGTCGCCGTGGTCAAGGCCAGCCAGCGCAAGCTTGATGTTGGGATCATCATCGTGCTGCTCACGGGATTGAGCTATTTTGTGGTCGACAAGTTTGTGATGGACCCGCGCAGGGATGTTGTAATGGTTGAGGCTGCCGTCAAGACCGCGGTTAAATCCGCCGTTGAGCGTGTTGAAAAACAGCAACAGGAGGTCTCGGATCACTCCCTGGCGGTTTTGCCCTTTGTCAACATGAGCTCAGATCCGGAACAGGAATATTTTTCCGACGGGTTGTCGGAGGAGTTGTTGAATTTGCTGGCGCGAATTCCGGAGTTACGCGTCGCCGCCCGCACCTCATCCTTTTCATTCAAAGGCGAGAAGGTTGAAATACCGGTAGTCGCTGAACGGCTCAACGTCTCCTATGTGCTCGAAGGCAGTGTGCGAAAGTCCGGCGACCAGGTGCGTATCACCGCCCAGCTGGTTCGCGGCAAAGACGGCTATCACTTATTGTCGGAAACTTACGACCGCACACTCAGCGACATATTCGCAGTACAGGATGAAATTGCTGCGGCCGTGGTGGAGTCGCTGAAGCTCAAGATCCTGGGGGAAAGTCCACATAGCCGGGTGGTGGATCCGGATGCCTACGCACTGTTCCTCCAAGGGCGATATTTCAACGATCGGCGGGACCCGGAAAACTGGAACAAGTCGGCTGAGGCATACCGCCAGGCACTGGAAATAGACCCTGCATATGCCGAGGCCTGGGCGGGTCTTTCGATCACCCTGGCGCAGCAGGCGAGCTGGGGCGCCATTGATCGTGACGAGGGCATGATCCAGGCACGGGAAGCCGTGCACCGGGCGCTGGCCCTGGATCCAAACCTGCCGGAGGCACACACCAGTCTGGGCTGGATTCGCATGGTCTATGACTGGGACTGGCACGGGGCGGACGAATCCTACCAAACGGCCATTCGGCTGGCGCCAGCTAACGTAACTGCCCTTTCTGCAGCGGGTGTGCTGGCCTTCACCCTGGGGCGGCTGAATGAAGCAGTGGATCTCGGCCTGCGCGCGATTTCCCTGGATCCCCTGCGGCAGGCAGGGCATGCCAACCTTGGACTGGTTTTATTGCATGCCGGGCGCCTCGATGAGGCGACCGCGCGCTATGAACACTTGTTGCAATTAAACCCCGAATATCCTGGCGCTCACATGCGCCTCGGCCAAATTCTGCTGTTGCAGGGCCGACCCCAGGAAGCGCTCGACATGATCCGCAAGGACAGCGATTCATGGTGGCAGGATTATGCAGTGACACTGGCCTTATACTCACTGGGGCAGCAAACGGAAGCGGACCTGGCCGCCGCCAGCTTTATCAAAACACATCCGGACGGCCCTTTCCAGGCCGCAGAGATTTATGCCTGGCGGGGTGAAAATGACCAGGCATTCGATTGGCTGGAGCAGGCACATACTGCTCGGGACAGCGGCTTGCACGAGGTATTGAACGATCCCTTTCTTGCCAACTTGAGAGAGGACGCTCGCTGGCAGCCTTTCCTTGACAAACTCGGCCTTGGCCTGCCTGTCACTACCGAAGCCGAAGCCGAAGCCGAAGCGGTCAATTGAAGCCTGTTTGTTGCGCTATCCATGCCCTGGCGAAGTTTTGCAAATCGTGTGAAATGCTGTAAGGTCAATTTTCGGAAGCCGATAGAGCCTCAATTTTCAAGGAAAAGCCTAATGGGTCAGATTCGGGTTGATGCAGTTCGCCTGGTGAGTTTTAAATTCGTTTTACTCGTGATTCTGGCCGGTACTTCCGGGCCTGGCATTCTGGCCGCCGGGCAGATCGCCACCGACACTTCCATTTCCCCGCAGTTACCCTTGCTGTTTGAGCAAAACCAGGGGCAATTCAACCAATCCGTGGATTACGTTGCCCGGGGCAAAGGCTATTCCATCGTGCTGGGGCAACAGCCGGTCATCGAGCTGTATCGTTTCAGTTCAGTAGCCGGGGCCTGGGATCCAGTGCAGGATGAGCCTGTGAGGCCTGATATCCAGGTTGACAGCGTGGCCAGGATTCAACTCAACATCCTGGGCGCGCGCGCAGACTCCGCAGCCACTCCGCTGGAACAACAGCAGGCACTGACCAATTACCTCACGGGTGACCCTGCAGACTGGAAAACCGGCATACCCAATTTTAAACGGGTCAGGTACAGCGGTGTTCTGCCGGATATCGACGTCGAGTATTACGGCCGTGACGGCCGGCTGGAATACGATTTCGTGGTGCATCCCGGCGGAGATCCGGGCTCCATTGCATTCAGTTTTGAAGGCGCACAAAGCATCAGCGTCAATGAACAGAAAGATCTGGTCATAGACTTGGGCGAGCACCATATCGTCCAGCGCGCGCCAGTTTCCTGGCAGCTGGCCAGCAATGGAGAGAAGATCAGCATCCCCTCTGCATACAGCGTCGAGGGCGATGTCGTCAGGCTCGAAGTTGCCGCCTGGGACGCGGACAAAATCCTGGTGATCGATCCGGTGCTTGAGTACTCGGCCTATTATGGCGGCGCTGCCGACGATGAACCTGGCGCGATAGACCTGGATTCATCCGGCAATATCTATGTCATTAGCCAGAGCAGGGGCAACGGCCTCGGTACACTGGGCACACTGAAGCCGACCAATACCTCAGGGCGGGTCGAATCCATCGCAGAGTACAACTGCGCGATCAACGAATGCTCCGATGCGGTCTCTGGCAGGGTAGCTCGCCGCCACTTGACCAAACTGTTTACCAGTATCCTGGTCACCAAGTTCAGCCCCGACGGCAAGAACGTCCTCTTTGCCACCTATTTCAATGGCAGCCCCGCACAAGATTTGTATCTGGGCGTCAATTCCGCGGAGGTATCCGCTGCGGGGGAAGTGGCATTCGGCATTTTTACCAATAATGTCGCACTGCTGGCAGGCCTGCCAACTCCGAACGCCACACAGGCCCACTCAGCCTCGCAACAAAATGTGTATGTAGCCAAGCTGAACAACACGGGCACAGCACTGGTCTTCGGTACCTACCTGCAGATTGGAGAAGCCACCAGCCTCAACCGTTTTTTGCGGGGGGTGGATGTTTCTGCCGCGGGTAAAGTTGCGGTGACCGGCATGTCCGGCACAAACAGCAACTTTCCGGAACTCAGCCCCATTGCGGGTCAATCGTGTGCTTTGACAGGCCCGGGCGAAAACAGTGACGGATTTGTTGCGCTGTTCAGCGCCACAGGAACCCTGGAGTTTGCCAGTTGCCTCGGGGGTACGGACAGGCTCGGCACTGGTGGTGCGTCGGGAGAATCTTTGCGTGGCGTGTCCATTGGCAGCAATGGCGACCTTTATGTCGTGGGGGCGACAGCGATGGCCAATTTTCCGGTAGTTAACCCAATCCAGGCAACGAAACTGATGCCATTTGCCCGGGTGATGACGGTTTCCCAAATTGATCCGGATACATCAACCCTGGTTTTTTCCACTTACTTCGGCCCAACGACGCCTTTCTCATTGCCAGCCGGCCCGGGAGGAAGTTTTTTGGGGTTGTTCCCCTCTGACATCGAAGTGGGCAGCGACGGAAATATTGTCGTTATTGGTTCGGTGAATTCGCCGAGTTACCCCAACCTGAATGCGACACAAACCAACCTGGGCGTGCCCCAGAACACGGCTCAGTTCAGGGATGCGACTCCTAATTCGGGCGGCGCATCAGACCATTTTGTGACCAAACTGGACCCGGTAACCCCAGCCATCGTTTTTTCGACTTTCCTTGGGGGCAGCCAGGTGGAAGCTGGGTTTCCGTCGCTGACCATTGATGCAGCTAACAACATCTACGTCGCATCCCGGACCCACGCCACCGACTACCCTTTGCTCAATCCCTTGGCCGGGCAGAATTCACTTGCCGGTGACGCCAAGATGGCCCTGTCCAAGTTCTCTCCCGCAGGCAGGCTGGCCTTCTCGACCTACCTGGGCGGCAGCACTGATCCATTTGAACCGGGATCGGGATCGGGCTATGTGGCGGTCAACGCCAGCGGCAAGATTATCCTGGCGGGAAAAACGCAATCTGCTGACTTTCCTGTGGTGGATTCAGCCACTTCCCTTAATGGATCACTAGACATCACCCTGTCCATTATCAATCCATCCGGCGATACCGATGGGGACGTCGACGGCGTACCCGATGCCGTGGATGCATTTCCGGCCAATGCCGCTGAATGGCGTGATATCGATGGCGACCTGACCGGCGACAATGCCGATACGGATGATGACGGCGACCTCACTGCCGACGGCAGCGATGCCTTTCCGCAGAAAGCCACCGAAACGGCGGACGCGGACAATGATGGTGCGGGCAACAACCTGGATCAATTTGATGCAGATCCATCAAATTACTTTGATCTTGATGGAGATTTGACCGCCGATTTCGCGGACACCGATGCCGACGCCGATGGCACGATCACACCCACCGATCAGTTTGATTTGGACGCCACGGAAACGGTGGACTTCGATTTTGATGGCGTGCGCGATAATGCCGACACCGATGACGATGGCGACGGCTTTCCGGACGTGTATGACAGTGACCCCCTGGATGCAGGTGTGCCTGTGCTGAATTTCGAGACCTACGATGCGCGGGAGAGCCGCCCGTCACCCTGGCCGGATGAAATTTTTTCAAAGCCTCTTGGGGCCGAGGTGGCATGGACCAGCGCTGACGACCAGGCACATGCCGGCACCCGGAGTATGAGCAGCCAGACCATCACGCATAACCAGGAAGCTGCAATACAGATTGATACGGACGCGGGCTTCCCGGCTGGCATTTTGCGGTTCTGGTACAAAGTGGACAGCCAATTGAACGGCGACGTGCTGACCTTCAGCATGGATGCCATCGACCTGCTGACAGCTTCCGGAGATACCGGCTGGAAGGTGTTCAGTACTCCTGCCACTGCGGGGCCGCACGCACTCAAGTGGCGATACGAAAAAAATGGCTCGGTTTCCACCGGCGATGATGCTGCCTGGATCGATGATTTAACCATATTTGATTGCTCGCTGGTCACTGATGTTTCGCTACCGCAATGCCAGGCTTTGGTTGCGTTATACAACCAGACGGACGGCCCCAACTGGACCAACCAGGACAATTGGTTGTTAGCTCACAGCGCCTGCATTTGGGAAGGAGTCACCTGCAACGGAAGTAACCAGGTCACGTCATTGGACTTGGCCAACAACAACATGCAAGGTGAATTACCTCTGCTGCTGCAAAACTTGACCTTCCTGATTGATGGGCAACTGGATCTTCTTGGCAATGCCGTGTTTACCAGCAATGCCGCACTGAACACATTCCTGATACCCAAGACCGGATACAGCTGGATCGAGACGCCAGTGCCCCCCGTTAATGAAAGTACCGGCTTTACCACTCCCACCGACTGGCTCACCGACCCGGATCCGTTTGTCGATACGCCTTTTACCGTGTTGCAGGCCAACGACGGTTTTGATGCCACCCAGGACTCCGTGGTGACTGTCGTCGATTCGGATCTCACCAACGCCGGGATGCTGACCCTGGAATCCAGCAATGCTACCTGGGATGACACAGCCGATGACGGCGTATTCCTGGGCTTGAGCACTTGGGGCGATTTCGCGGTTGAATTGACGGTCAACAGCCTGGAGGCCCTAGCCGGTAATAGCGCTGGCCTGATGGTGCGCGTGCCCGCCGATGAGGATGCGACCTCAGGCGGCCCCGGTCGTGACTACGTAACACTGGGTGTAAATGCTGCCGGGCAGATTGTCTCGAGCGATACCAATGACGGAGTAACCGCAAACGCCGCGGAAAGCCCAACTGCGGGGGGGCTGGACCTGCCGAACGGTGCTTCTTCGAACGAAATTCATCTGCGCATCCAGCGCAATGGCAGCGTGCTGCGCAACGGCAGTGTACTGCGCAACGGTAGTGTTCTGAGCCTGGCCTATCGCGTTGGTACCGACACCACCTGGACCGAGATTGATGCCTCGCCACTGGTGCGCGAAGACATCGATACGCTGGAGCTGGAAGTGGGTATCTACCAGACCAGTATCCTGCCGGCGACCGCAGTGGTGGATGATTTCAGTATCCTGAGCGATCTTATTCTGCAAACGGGGTTTGAGTAGGGCAGCGGTTGCTATATTCCACCTTGACCAGTACGCGGCCAACAGCGCCCTGGCGCTGGACGCCAGGGCTGATAGTGTTCATGCTGTTCGTGGCTTTTTCAGTGCAAGCTGCAGACAAGATAAATGTGGAAAGCGTGGCCGCGCAGGTGCATCTTGGCACGCCGTTAGCTCAAACTTCGGAAACGCATTTACTCACCCAGGAGCAGATCAATCGCGCCAGCGTTTTGGGAGACACTTTTTCTCTTGCGCCCTTGGTACAAAATTCTATCCTCACGCCGTTTTACATATCGACCCCCAGCATAACGTCTCATACATTTGACGGAGTCAGTGATTCCGGTGGAAGTAATGTGAAGGGTACGGCGGGCGGCTCTTTCAGGGTAGTGGAAGGAGTTGTGCCCCTGGCCGGTGGTGTCAACCGGATCATTGTTGAAGTCACCGCAGTCAGTTCCGCACTGCAGGCGGAGCCTTGGGTAAATGGTGCCCACGCCGCCAGAGGCTACGTTTCCTGGCGGCTTGATGTGGGTTCCGATGCGGGTGGGACTGACCGCATTCAACCTGCTACGACCTTTGCTCCAGTGGGTTCAGGTATCAATGTTTTCAACAGCGCAGGTGTTCTACAAGGCAGTCTTGCCCTGGCCAACAACACCAGCACTGCAACCGCTCTTTCCGGCGTAGCTGTATTGGGCAACGGCGGCCAGAATATTGCCGGCGTCAATGTTGCGAGCATCCAGATGTATTGGGACATTCTGCCCCAGCCAGCCGACCTGGTTTTGCAATGGGTGGATGCCGATGACGGTGCGTTTCTTCCCGGCAGCCTGCTGGGCGTTTACATCAAGATTGATAATCCGGGTGTCATTGCCTCAGGCGCCAGCCTGCTTAACCTGTACGCATCCACAGATGCGACGATCACCGCAGCAGATCGTCCACTGGGTAGTTTTGAGATACCGGCCATAGACTCCGGCGATTCCTTCGAATCTACGGCAGAGGCCCTGTTGCCAGGTGATTTGGCAGCAGGCGCCTGGTACATCGGCGGAATCCTCGATGTTTCAGACACCCAGGCCGCCAATAACGTCAATCACGATCCCAAGCCGATTTCCATTCGCACGACACCGGAAATTCGTATCCGGCCCCTGGTGCTGAACTTTGACGAGCCAGCCAATGCCGCATCAGCGAATGTGGACGAGCCTGGCGCAACCCCAGATTCGCACGATATGAAGCGGGCGCAATTGCCACAACTACTCAATCGGGCCAGGGATACCGGCGAGGTGAGGATTATTGTTGGTTTCGACCTGCCAATTCAGCCCGATGGTATGTTGACAGAAGGCGGCAAGCAGGCGCAGCGCCAGGAAATCCAGGCCCGCAGTAAACAGGTGTTGGCTGCACTGCAAGGATTGGATTTCCGGGAAAATGCGCAATTTCGCTTCATTCCTTACATGGCGCTGACGGTGGATGCGAACGCATTACGAAAACTGGCGAGCTTGCCCAATGTCAGCAGCATTGAAGAGGACCGCTTGTCCTTTCCTGCGCTGGCGAGCAGCAACAGTGTTATTGGGTCTCCGCTGGCCTGGGCCGAAGGTTATGACGGTGCAGGGCAAGCCATTGCCGTGCTGGATACCGGTGTGGACAAAACCCATCCTTGGTTTACCACCGGCGGAAACAAAGTGGTATCCGAAGCGTGTTATTCGAGCACTGCAACAGATGTGCTTTCACTGTGCCCGGGCGGGGTGGAGAGTTCGACTGCCGCCGGTTCCGGCATCAATTGCAATGCTGCGCTGGCAGATTGCGAGCACGGTACACTCGTGGCAGGGATAGCTATGGGCAACGACGGTGCAGGTCCCGATTTTGGCGTGGCGCGGGGCGCCGACCTCATCTCGATCCAGGTTTTTTCCCGCTTCGAAGACCCCGCAGACTGCGGTGATGATCCTGTGCCCTGCATAGCCAGTTTCAGTTCGGATCAGATCCTTGCGCTTGAACGGGTGTATGAACTGAGGAACAGCTTCGCCATCGCGGCGGTCAACATGAGCCTGGGCGGCGGGCAATTTTTCGACCAGGCGTCGTGTGATGCAGCCAATGGCCCGATCAAGATCGCAATTGATCTGCTCAGATCTGTCAACATCCCTACGGTAATAGCAGCAGGCAATAATGGCTGGAGGGATAGTATCCTGGCGCCCGCCTGCGTGTCCTCAGCGATCAGCGTGAGTGACACCACGGATGCAGATGCCGTGGCACCGGTTTCCAATGTCTACAACGAAATCCACTTGCTGGCGCCAGGGTCTCTGATCACCTCCGCCGTACTTGGGGGTGGAACGGAGACATTCAGCGGTACCTCAATGGCTGCTCCGCACGTGGCTGGCGCCTGGGCCGTACTGAAACAGATCAACCCTGCGGCCGACGTCATGGAACTATTGACTGCACTGCAAAACACCGGAACCTTGGTTAACGACCTGCGGCCGGGTGGTGTGGAAGTGGGTATGCGGCGGATTAACCTCGATCTTGCGATCGGCGAGCCGCACACCACGTTTGGTATTTACAATGAAGGCCCGGGTGTCTTGAATATTTCCTCTATAGCCACGCAAACACCCGCGCCCTGGATAAGCTGGACACCGCAGGCGCCGTTTGCTATCCAGGCGGGTGAACTGAAAGTCATCAAAATCATAATCGATCATGCCAGTGCACCCGCTGGCATCTCGCAGGTGCGCTTGCTGATCAATTCAGATGATTCCGATGAATCCCCATACCCCGACGGGGTATTTATAAACGTCACCAACACGACCATCTTTAAAAATAGCTTTGAGTGATGGTGAACATTCCCGCTGGCCAATTCAATGGATTGGGGTCTGGTTGCCGCTTCCACCTGTCGATTGTGAAAAAGGGCTCAGGCCTTTTCTCGAACCAGTCCCCCGCCTGCTCTGCTGACTGTTGCCGATGCGCCCGGCCGGCGCCGGTTTGATTTAAGGCAACTCTGATTTATTCAGAGTTGCCGCGGTACAAGGATGTACCGCCATTTTC
>JANOGQ010000032.1:0-2865 GCA_031406105.1 Lysobacterales bacterium
CCGGTGCGGAGCGCGGGCAGGTACAGCTCGGCCAGGCGGAGCGCCGCGGAGCACAGGGATGTGCGGGAGCGGCCAATGGACAGGAGTCCAGGTGCCGCGGAGCACAGGGATGTGCGGGAGCGGCCAATGGACAGGAGTCCAGGTGCCGCGGAGCACAGGGATGTGCGGGAGCGGCCAATTCATAGGTGCCAGGGGCTTGTCGGCGTCCACCCGGCCCAGTGCCCACCGCGGCACGATCTTCTGTCGGTGCTTGGAGTTCGGCGCAAAGATGCCATGAAAGCGGGTGAGATTGAACCTCGGACGTGGCACCAGTGCGGCAAGCCGCGCAATAAAATCCAGCGGCTCCAGAATCACATGCGTCGAGCCATCCCGGAACGTGGATGTGCATGGGACACCCCTGGAAGTTGCTTGGCCAGCGCGGCAACATCCAGTAAGAAAGCCTGTACTAGCAGCAGGAAACACGACGGCAGCCTGATTCTGACGAAAAATGGCTGCTGCGATTTGGGCTGAACAATGCTACCGACGGCCAGCACGTTGACCGCATAGCCCTTGATCGCCGTCGGCTCCTTACCGGATAACCTGAACCCGAACGGGCAGCTTCAGTTTTTTCCACGTCTTGTCGGCTGTCAAGACCGGCAGCTTCAATGCGATGCCGAGACTCACGCAGGCCCGATCGCCCAGCGACAGCCCATAAGGCCTGGTTTCTGGCCATAGCTTGCCCGCGGTCTCGGCCTGTTCTGCGGTAAAGTCATGAACGGTCAGACCCAGCGCCTCCAGATCAGCCCGCAGTCCGGAGGTGGGGACATTGGCGGCAACGCTTTTCTGAATGACCTCGGACCAATTGACAGCGGAAAGGCACGCTTCTGCGAGAACATCTTCAACCGCTTCGCTGCCCGGCTCGTCCTGCAGGAAGGCGAGCAACGCAGAGGCGTCCAAAACGGCTTTCAAGTACCGGACTCCCGGCGCGCCTCCTCGCGTCGCTCAGCCACCAACTCGCGCGCCAGGCTTCGGTCTGCGAGTCCAGCATAGCGCGACTTGAGCCGTTTCAGCGTCACTTCGGCTTTCTCCACGACGAGGCAACCATCCCGGGACCGCGCGATCAGGGTATCGCCCGGTTTCAGGTCCAGCGCCTGCCGCAATTTCGCCGGGATCACCAGCCGCCCTTGAGCACCCAGGCGCACTTCTTCTTGGTATTCGACTCCTGACATCAAATCTTTCCTGTGCCATCTAACTCATAACATGGCATTCTACATTTGATGATGCCACATTGGCAATGGCAGGTGACGCGGCGACCGCGAACAAGGGATTAAATAAGGGGCGCCCTTTTCGGGTGAGCATTGAAAAAAACGAAAAAAGAACGAAGATAAAAAGAGAAAGCAAAGACACCCATAAAGAGAAAGCAAAGACACCCATGATTTTCCCCAAGCAAATCGATTCGTAAATGACGGTTGCGACTTGCAATCATCACAGGTGCAGGTGGTTAATTCATAATTTGCAGAGGTTAAACGGCTTCTGGCTAGATCTGGATAACTGAAAATGGTTGGTGGTGGCCGATTGCAGGCCGTCAGACAATTAGTGGGACAGGGCAGCTTGAGAATCTACCACCCGATGATTTACCAAGATGACTCAGGACAAAGCCTGCTGCCGAAGGCATGCCCCTTGATGAACTTTCTCCCCACCGATTGGGCAAAGGCCCTGAGCAGGCTCACCGGCCCCAGGGCTCCAAACGATGGAATGCGGTCTCTGGCCAGATAATCCAGCACCGGTGCAGCATCCATCTTCAATCGGGTGAGGATGGGTGGTATTTCCGCAGGGATGTAACCCCGTTTGTGACTTTTGACTTCTCTGCCAGCCCAATCCACCAGTTCCAGGTAGTCTTTCAGGGGAAATGGAATACCTTCCGCTTCCTGTTCAGCAAAAGGCCTCAAGGCCGTTTCCCCGGGACGAAGGATGCGTTCCTGGATGGAGGTGTAATCCGATTGTTCCGGAGTTTTGGCCATAGCGGCCCGAATGGGATTCAAATCCACATAGGCCATACAGGCCAGCACAGCACGTGCATCCAACAATGCCTGTGACTTGAACCGGCCTTCCCAGAACCGGCCGGTGCAATGGTCTTCAGCATTCGCCAGTCGGGCGATGGGTTCATTGAGACAACGCATGAACCAGGAAATGTCGCCCAATCGCTGGCGCCAGGTCGCCAGCAGCTCTTTGACCCATGCCAGCTCGATGGCCGTAAGATCGGCGTTGCCCACATACTGCTGCATCAGTAACGGGCCTGAGAAAATCCGCATCCAGCGATGTGCCACTTCCTCGTCCGACCAGCTTTTCAACCGCTCCGCATCAATTCGGATCACGACATGGTAGTGGTTGCTCATCACGGCATAGGCGCAGAGATCAATGGCAAACACAGAGCACAGCAACTTGAGGCGATCGACGATCCATTGCCGGCGGTGCTCAAAGTCAAATCCGCTGCTTGAGTCCCTGCCGCACAGGAACGCACGCCTTACGCAGCGTGAAATGCAATGGTAATAAGGCGTATCTTCAGTTGAGACTTGGCGATATCTGGGTTCCGGCATATGTGCAGTGTGCCGTCAGCACTCGGTATCCGATAGGGTAAAACTGCGGCAGTCTTTGTAGGACATTTGATTGGATGTGGGTGTCTGGATCGATGCCCTGGATCGATGCCTTTACTCTGACTCCATAACTTCTTACCTCGGCAATACGTCAGCAAAAATGTTCAGCGTCAATCGTCCGTTTCGAACATCTTGTGACAGCAGCTCCGGCGCTGTGATAGCGGCACTGTGTGGTATCTGGCCCGAATAGAATATCATCCGATTGAAGCGTGCCGGAATCGTGCACAGGAGT